>JBPCJK010000194.1:0-5256 GCA_051005375.1 Acidimicrobiales bacterium | reverse complement strand
GCCGTGGTTGGGGGAGGGTTCGTGGTGATGGGCACCGGTACCGACGTGGTGGGGTTGGTCACCACGACGTCGCGGCCCGTGCCCGGCCCCAGCACCACCACGGCCCCGACCACCACGGCGAGGGCGGCGGCCACGGCCAGGAGGGTGACGACCGGTCGCGGCCGCCGAGGTCCTCGGCTGCCCCCGGCTCCGGCGGTCGCAGTCCGGATGGGCGCACGCTCGCTCAGCCCTGTTCCCCTGGGGGAGGGCCTGCTTCGTGCTGGCCCGACACCCGCTGGTCGGGCGTCCACGGGTGGGGTGGGCTGAGGCCCCCTGCCCCCGGCGACAGGCCCGGCGCCGACAGGCCCGGTCCCCACCGGTCCGGCGCTCACCGGTCCGGTGCGCTCGACGATCCGGTCCCAGGCGTCCTCCGAGGTGCGCACGTCCTTGGCCCGCCGGTGCAGCGTCGAGCGCAGAAGCTGCTCCAGGGTCATGGCTCGATCTCCTTGCGCAACTGGGTCAGGCCCCGGTGCACCAGGGACCGCACCGTGGCCGGGCGGACCCCCAGGGCAGAGGCGATGTCCGCCTCGTGGGCGTCCTCGTAGTAGCGCAGCACCAGGGCGGCTCGCTGGTTGTGGGGAAGCTGCGCCAGCGCATCCCACAGCTCGTCGGCTCCGAGCTCGGCTGGTGGGGCGGGCCGGGGTTGGCGCCGTCGCTCCAGCCCGGCCCGGCGCTGGTGCGAGCGGCAGGCGTTCACCACTGAGGTGCGCAGGTAACCACCAGGGTTGGCGATGGTTCCCCAATGGCGGTGGACGGCCACGAAGGCGTCCTGGACCAGTTCCTCGGCCGCAGGCTCGGAGCTCACCAGCAGGTAGGCCAGACGCACCATGGGCTCGTACTCCTTGCGGAACAGGTCGGCAAGGGAGGAGGTCACCGCTGGTTCTAGCGGTATCACCGGTGCTGGACTGACACCGTTTCCGCCACCAGGACGGTTGGGGGCCACCGGTTGGCAGGGGCCGGTCCGTCCTGAGTGCACACCCCTACGACGCACGAGGCTGTCCTATCGTTGCGATGGGAACCGGCCATCCCGGTCATGACAGGGCGGCCACCACGTGGTCGATGCAGGCGCACAGGGCGGCTACGTCGTCGGGGTCGACGGCAGGGAACATCCCGACCCGGACCTGGTTTCGACCCAGCTTGCGGTAGGCCTCGGTGTCGACGACGCCGTTGGCCCGCAGCACGGCGCTGAGCGTGGGGGCGTCGATGATCGAGGTGTCGAGGTCGATGGTGCCGATCACAGGGCTGCGCTGGTCGGGCTCGGCCACGAAGGGCGTGGCCCAGTCGCGGGCCTCGGTCCAGCCGTAGAGGGTGGCCGCCGAGCGCCGGCACCGAGCGCCCGACCACTCCAGGCCACCGTTGCCGTTGAGCCAACTCAGCTGCTGGTCGAGCAGGAACAGCGTGGCCAGGGCCGGGGTGTTGTAGGTCTGGTCCAGGCGGCTGTTGGCCAGGGCGATGCCAAGGTCGAGCGAGGGGGGCGACCACCGGCCGGAGGCAGCCAGGCCCTCGATGCGGGCGATGGCCGCCGGTGAGCACGCCGCCAGCCACAGCCCGCCGTCGCTGGCCAAGGCCTTTTGAGGGGCGAAGTAGTAGACGTCGACCTGGGTCGGGTCGAAGGGGATGGCGCCGGCGGCGGAGGTGGCGTCCACCGCCACCAAGGCGTCGTCGCCGGCCGTGCCCGCCGGGCGGGACAGTGTCATGGCCACGCCTGTGGATGTCTCGTTGTGGGTGAGGGCGTAGAGGTCGACAGCCTCGTCGGGACGAGCGGCGGGGTGGGTGCCGGGGGGCGACTCGATGACCTGGGGCGCCTCCAGGTGGGGGGCGGCCGCCACCCCTGAGGCGAACTTGGCCGAGAACTCGCCGAAGGCCAGGTGCTGGCTGCGCTCGCTGATGAGCCCGAAGATGGCGGCGTCCCAGAAGGCGGTGGTGCCCCCGTTGCCGAGCAGCACCTCGAAGCCGTCGGGGAGCCCGAGCAGCTCGGTGACACCCCGGCGGATCGAGCCCACCACCGCCTTGACCGGGGCCTGGCGGTGGCTGGTCCCCATCCAGTTGGTGCTGACCCCGACCAGCGCCTCCACGGCCTCGGGGCGGACCTTGGACGGGCCTGAACCGAAGCGCCCGTCGGACGGAAGCAGGTCGGTGGGGATGCGGATGTCGGGGAGGGGTTTGGTCGTCACCGTGCCACTATGGCCCACATGTCCCGCATCTCCGCTGCCGTCGCCGCCATCACGCCCTCGGCCACGCTGGCCGTCGACGCCCGGGCAAAGGCCCTACGGGCGTCGGGGGAGGACGTCATCGTCTTCGCCGCCGGTGAGCCTGACTTCCCCAGCCCCGCCCATGTGGTGGAGGCGGCGGCGGCGGCTTGTCGTGACCCCCGCAACCACCGCTACACCCCGGCCTCGGGCCTGCCCGAGCTGCGGGAGGCCATCGCCGCCAAGACCAAGCGGGACTCCGGCCTGGAGGTGGCCGCGTCCCAGGTGCTGGTCACCGCCGGCGGCAAGCACGCCATCTACAACACCTTCGCCACCCTGCTCAACCCCGGCGACGAGGTCCTCCTGCCGTCCCCGTACTGGACCACCTACCCCGAGCCCATCGCCCTGTTCGGGGCCACCGCCGTGGTGGTGCCCACCGGCGTCGACCGGGGCTTCAAGGTCAGCGTCGAGCAGCTCGAGGCGGCGGCCACACCGCAGACCAAGGCGCTGGTGTTCGTGTCGCCCTCGAACCCCAGCGGCGCCGTCTACGCCCCCGAGCAGGTCGAGGCCATCGGCCGGTGGGCCGCCGAGCGGGGTATCTGGGTGGTGACCGACGAGATCTACGAGCACCTGACCTACGACGACCACCGGTTCTCGTCCATGCCGGTGTTGGTTCCCGAGCTGGCCGATCGCTGCGTGGTGGTCAACGGGGTGGCGAAGACCTATGCCATGACAGGGTGGCGGGTGGGGTGGATGATCGGCCCGCCCGATGTGGTCGCCGGGGCCGCCGGTCTGCAGTCGCACTCCACCTCCAACGTGGCCAACGTCTCCCAGCGGGCGGCGCTGGCGGCGGTGGCGGGCGGCCTCGACGAAGTGGTCCGCATGCGGGAGGCCTTCGACCGCCGCCGCCTGCGCATGTTCGACCTGCTGGCGGCGCTGCCCGGCGTGACCTGCCTCCGGCCGGAGGGCGCCTTCTACGCCTTCCCCTCCTTCACCGGGGTGTTGGGTCGGACCTTGGCCGGCCGGCGGGTGGCCTCCACCCTGGAGCTGGCCGAGGTGGTGCTGGAGGAGGCCAAGGTGGCCATCGTCCCCGGCGAGGCCTTCGGCACGCCCGGCTACGCCCGCCTGTCCTTCGCCCTCGGCGATGACGACCTGGAGGAGGGCATGTCCCGCCTGGCCAAGCTACTGGCCCGCTGATCCTGGTTGGCGGTGTATGGGAGCAGCGACCGCCAAGGTGGCCGAAGTCGTCGCCGGGATGGGATTGCTGGACGCTCGAGGCTGCTGAGCAACGCCAAGCGTCCACCAATCCGGTAGGCGCCGACGGGGACGGCGGTTGGCGGTGACGGCCTCCCGCCACCACCATGGGGGCATGGCCCGTGTCCTGATCACCGAGAAGCTGGCCGAGGCCGGGCTGGAGCGACTGGCCCGGGCGGGCCACGACGTCGACGTCCGCCTCGGGTTGTCGCCCCAGGAGCTGCTGGGGGTGATGCCAGGGGCCATCGCCCTCGTCGTGCGCTCCGCCACCGACGTCACCGCCGAGGTGGTCGCCGCCGGCGCCGACCTGGTGGTGGTGGGCCGGGCCGGCATCGGCCTCGACAACGTCGACGTGGTGGCTGCCACCCGGCGCGGCGTCATGGTGGTGAACGCCCCCCAGTCCAACATCCTCTCGGCCGCCGAGTACACCCTCGCACTGCTGCTGGCCCAGGCCCGCAACATCCCCCAGGCCAACGCCGCCCTCAAGCAGGGCAAGTGGGAGCGCACCCGCTGGGAGGGGGTGGAGCTGCACGGCAAGGCCCTCGGTGTGGTGGGCCTCGGCCGCATCGGCACCCTCGTGGCCCAGCGGGCCCTGGCCTTCGGCATGCGGCTGATGGCCTACGACCCCTTCGTGGCCCCCGACCGGGCCCGCCAACTCGGCATCGAGCTGGTTCCCACCCTGGAGGACCTGGTGTCCCAGGTGGACTTCCTGAGCATCCACGTGTCCAAGACACCCGAGACCATGGGCCTGGTGGACGCCGACCTGCTGGCCAAGGCCAAGCCGGGGATGCGCCTGGTGAACACCGCCCGCGGCGGGATCGTGGACGAGCAGGCGCTGGCCGACGCCGTCCGCTCCGGCCACGTGGCCAGTGCCGGCCTCGACGTGTTCGCGGCCGAACCCACCACCGAGTCACCGCTGTTCGAGCTGGACCACGTGACCGTCACCCCCCACCTCGGCGCCAGCACGCTCGAGGCCCAGGACAAGGCCGGCGTCACCATCGCCGAGCAGGTGCTGCTGGCGCTGGGCGGCGACTTCGTGCCCTACGCCGTCAACGTGAGCGCCACCGAGGCATCGGAGACGGTGCGGCCATACCTGCCCCTGGCCGAGCGACTCGGCGCCATGCTCGGCTCCCTGGACGAGGGCATCCCCAGCATGTTGGAGGTGCACTACGAAGGTGCACTGGCCGACTACGACACCAGCATCCTCACCCTCTCGGTGCTGAAGGGCCTGCTCTCCGCCGGTGCCAACCAGGAGCCGGTGTCGTACGTGAACGCGCCCCAGCTGGCGGCCGAACGCGGTTTGGAGTGGAAGGAGTCCAAGAGCTCCGTCGCCCATGACCACGTGAACCTGATCACCCTGCGGGGCGGCCACCACTCGGTGGCCGGCACCCTCACCGGCATGCGCGGCGAGCCCCGCCTGGTGATGGTGGACGACCACTCGGTGGACGTCCCTCCGGCCCGCCACATGCTGGTGGTGCGCAACGACGACCGCATCGGCATGGCTGCACTGGTGACGGGGGCAGTCGCGGAGGCCGGCGTCAACCTGGCCGACATGGCCCTGGGTCGTTCACCGTCGGGCGACACCGCCCTCATGCTGCTGGCGACCGATACCCCGCTGCCGGCCGACGCGCTGGAGCGGCTGCGGTCGTCGCCCGGCATCCTGGACGTCCACGCCGTCAGCCTCTGACGAGGCGCCAGGCCCTACCGCTTGGCGCGGGTGAAGCCGTCCGCCTCGGCCGCGGCGGCCTCGGTGTAGCAGCGGTCGGGCCGGGTG
>JBPCJK010000193.1:0-3749 GCA_051005375.1 Acidimicrobiales bacterium | reverse complement strand
AGGCGGGAGGCGAACGCCAGCGGGCCGCCGATCTGGGTCTGGGCCAGGGTGGCCACCGGCACACCCCCGAAAGGCCAGATCCCCCGGGCCGCCTCGGCCAGCACCAAGGCGCCAGGAAGGCTGACGGCATGGCCCCGGCGGGGAGCGACGGCGGCCACCCCCAGCGCGAACAGCGCCGTCTCCAGGACCACGGCCAGAGCGAAGCCCACGACGTGGAACTCGGTCATCCACAACAGGCCCGGGGCGAGGAACCCCAACCCGGCAACCGCCCCCACCAGCAGTCGGTGGCGAAGGCCCTGGGCGCGCGCCGCCGCGGCCAGGAGACCGGCGCCGATCAGGGCCAGGGGCCACCAGCCCAAGGGAGGGAGACCGGCGCCCAGCAGGGCCCCGGCGGCGAGGGCCAGGCAGGGTCGGCGCCAACCGGGTCGCCCACCGTCACCAGGCACTGTCGCTGGCCCCCGGTCCGTCCTTGGGGCCCCGGCGACCGGTGGTGAGGCGGCGCCCATCGCCACCGACGCTAGAGCGCCGACCGGGCCTCGCTGACCCGCCCGTGCGCCCATTGGGTGGATTTGCTTTGCGACGGCCCGGAAGCGCACCTTTGAGCTGTTCTGGCAGCCTGACTCGAGGTTTGAGGCCCATGGAGGTTTTCGCGGTCCAACACGAAGCTGGATCCCTGGGAGCCGATGAGCGCCTGAGCGAGCTGACCTGGCCCGACGGCGGGCGCCCGGACGGCGGGCGCCCGGATGACGCTCGGTGGTTCAAAGAGGCGGTCTTCTACGAGGTCTTCGTCTCCAGCTTCTACGACGGCAACGGCGACGGCATCGGCGACCTGCGGGGCCTGTCGGCGAAGCTCGACTACCTGCAGTGGCTCGGCGTCGACTGCCTCTGGCTGCTGCCGTTCTACCAGTCGCCCCTGCGTGATGGCGGCTACGACATCTCCGACTTCCTCTCGGTCCTGCCCGCCTACGGCGACCTCGATGACGTCCGCCAGCTGGTGGAGCAGGCGCACCGCAGAGGCATCCGCATCATCGCCGACCTGGTGATCAACCACACCAGCGACACCCACCCCTGGTTCCTCCAGTCCCGCCAGAGCCGCACCAACCCCAAAGCCGACTGGTACGTCTGGGCGGATGACGACCGGCGCTGGCCCGAGGCCCGCGTCATCTTCGTGGACACCGAACGGTCCAACTGGGCCTGGGACGGGCAGCGCCAGCAGTACTACTGGCACCGCTTCTTCACCTACCAACCCGACTTGAACTACGCCAACCCCGAGGTCCGCCAGGCCATGCTCGAGGTGATCTCCTTCTGGCTCGACATCGGGCTCGACGGCCTTCGCCTCGATGCCGTGCCCTACCTTTTCGAGCGGGACGGGACCGATGGCGAGAACCTGGTCGAGACCCACGACTTCCTCAAGCGGGTGCGCAAGGAGGTGGACGCGTCGTACCCCGGACGTGTGCTGCTGGCCGAGGCCAACCAATGGCCTGCCGAGGTCGTGGACTACTTCGGCGATGGCGACGAGTGCCACATGTGCTTCCACTTCCCGCTTATGCCCCGCATGTTCATGGCGCTGCATCGGGGCCGACGGTTCCCCATCACCGAGATCCTGTCCCAGACTCCGGCCATACCCGAGGGCTGCCAGTGGGGCGTCTTCCTGCGCAACCACGACGAGCTCACCCTCGAGATGGTGAGCAACGAGGAACGCGACTTCATGTACGACGCCTACGCCACCGATCCGCAGATGCGGTGCAACATCGGCATCGGCCGGCGGCTGGCCCCCTTGGTGGAGAACGACTTCCCTGTGCTCCAGCTGCTGCATGCCATGCTGTTCTCCGTTCCCGGCAGTCCGGTCATGTACTACGGCGACGAGATCGGCATGGGCGACAACATCTACCTTGGTGACCGCGACGGCGTGCGCACACCCATGCAGTGGAGCCGGGATCGCAACGCCGGCTTCAGCGCCGCCGACGACGCCCAGCTCTTCCTGCCTCCCCTGGTTGACCCTGTCTATGGCCACCAAGCCGTCAACGTGGAAGCGCAACAGCGGAACCCGAGCTCCTTCCTCCGTTGGGTGCGGCGTCTGCTGCAGGTCCGAAAGGAGCACGCCCACACGCTCGGTTCGGGCTCCATGGAGGTGCTGGACGCCGAGAACCCCGCCGTGCTCGCCTACATCCGCCGCCTCGGCGACGACATCCTGCTCTGCGTCAACAACCTCAGCAATGTGGCCCAGCCGGCTGAGCTGCCGCTGCGGCGCTATGCCGGCTGGGTACCTGTCGATTGCCTCGGCGGCACGCCCTTCCCACCCATCGGCGAGCGCGCCTACGTGATCACCCTGCCTTCCCACGCCTTCTTTTGGTTCAAGCTCGAGGGTGGCAGGGCTGACCTTGGACGAGAGACGGGACGGGGGTACTGAGGATGGCGTACGAGGGTGTTGGTCTTCCTGCGGCGCTGGGGGGCGAGCTCGATCTGCTGGTCGCCGGCCACCACGGCGATCCGCATCGCCTCCTGGGGTTCCACGACGAGAGGATCTGGGCTTTGCGCCCCGAGGCCGTGGCCGTGCGGGCGCTGGTCAGCGGAGGTGTGGCGCTCGACATGGAGCAGGTCCACCCCGGTGGCGTATGGGCCGCGCCCACCGCCGACGCGCCGGGCGACTACCGGCTGGAGGCCCACTACCCGAGCGGGTCCGTCGTGGTCCAGGAGGATCCCTACCGGTTCTGGCCGACCATCGGGGAGGCCGATCTCCAGCTCCTCGCCGCCGGCGCCCATCGTCGCTTGTGGCAGGCACTCGGGGCCCACGTCCGGACCCATCAAGGAGTGGCGGGGACGTCGTTCGCCGTCTGGGCCCCGAACGCCCGCTCCGTGCGGGTGGTGGGCGAGTTCAACCTGTGGGACGGCCGGCTCCACACCATGCGCTCCTTGGGCCCGTCGGGGGTGTGGGAGCTGTTCCTGCCCGATGTCGGTGCCGGCGCCCAGTACAAGTACGAGATCCTCACAGCCGAGGGGCACCTGACGCTCAAGGCCGATCCCCTGGCCTTCGCCGCCGAGCGGGCCCCGGGCACGAACAGCGTCGTCGCCGAGTCGGGCCACACCTGGGCCGACGAGGACTGGATCGCCCGGCGCGACGGCACCGACATCGGCCAGTCCCCGTTGTCGATCTACGAGGTCCACCCCGGTTCGTGGCGCCGAGATCCCGACGACGCCGACCGAGCCTTCAGCTACCGGGAGCTGGCCGAGCAGCTTCCCGACTACGTCGCCGGCCTGGGGTTCACCCACGTCGAGCTCATGGCGGTGGCCGAGCACCCCTTCGACGGTTCGTGGGGCTACCAGGTGACGTCGTACTTCGCCCCCACCTCCCGCCACGGTTCGCCCGACGACTTCAAGGCATTGGTGGAGGCCTTCCACCAGCGGGGCCTCGGGGTCCTCATCGATTGGGTTCCGGCCCACTTCCCTAGAGACGATTGGGCCCTGGCCCGCTTCGACGGCACTCCGCTCTACGAGCACCAGGATCCTCGCCAGGGTGAGCACCCGGAGTGGGGCACGCTGGTGTTCAACTTCGGCCGCAACGAGGTGCGCAACTTCTTGGTGGCCAACGCCAACTACTGGTTGGAGGAGTTCCACATCGACGGCCTCCGGGTCGACGGCGTGGCGTCGATGCTCTACCTCGACTACTCCCGCAAGGAGGGGGAGTGGGTGCCGAACGTCTTCGGGGGCCGGGAGAACCTCGAGGCGGTGGCGTTCCTGCGCGAGTTCAA
>JBPCJK010000192.1:0-4689 GCA_051005375.1 Acidimicrobiales bacterium | reverse complement strand
CCCCCCCCCCCCTCTCTCTCTCTCTCCCTCCCCCCCCCATACCCACGCGCCCCCCACCTCTCCCCCCCCCCCCCCCCCCTGTTCCCGCGTCCGTCCACATCCACAAGGACTTGAAAGAGGGAGAAACGAATGGCTGACAACACGAGGAACCGGGTCTTGCGGGTGGCCGCCGTGCTGGCTGTCGCCCTCACCCTCGGCGCCTGTGGCGGAGGGGGCGACAAGGCGGACGGGACCGGAGACGGCAAAGCCGCGGCCGGCGCCCCGGCCACCTCGAGCGAGGTGACCATCCAAGGCTTCATGTTCAAGGACAAGGACGTATCGGTGGCAGCAGGGACCACGGTGACGTGGACCAACATGGACGACAACGCCCACAGCATCAAGGACCAGGGTGGCCTGTTCCCCACCAGTCAGGAGCTGGCCAAGGGTGACACCTTCAGCCACACCTACGACAAGCCGGGCGCCTACCCCTACACATGCGGCATACACCCCTACATGAAGGGCACGGTCACCGTTTCGTAGCCGAACCGGGCACTGTCTCCCGAGCAGGGCGCCCTGGTGCTCAACGTGGGCCGCAAGACCCGCTCCATCCCCCCGGCGCTGCGCCGGGCGCTGCGCTCCCGCGACGGGGGCTGTCGGTTCCCGGGCTGTGCCAACCGCGCCTTTGTGTGTCGACGGGCACCACGTCCGCCGCTGGGCCCAGGGTGGCGAGACCAGCCTGGCCAATACCACCACGCCGTCGCGGACCAGAACGCCCGGCTCGTCATCGGGCCGGCGACCGCCATCCCGGTTGGTACGGCGAGCACCTCGACTTGGGCCTAGCCCTCGACGCCCTGTTCAGCATCGACAGCACCAACCCGTCCAACCGGCCGCCTTGCTCCTGATCCTTTCCGACTGCGGCGGTCCTCGTCGACCAGCACCATCACCCGGCGTCGGCATCGGCGTCGGCTTGCTTGCATTCTCGTCGGCCGCAGGCGGTTACGCTCCGTCGATGCAGGAGGAGAGCCGGTCGGTCGTCGTCGCCGCGTTCTTCGCCAACCTCGGCATCGCTATGGCCAAGTTGGTGGGGTTCGGGATCACCGGGGCGGCATCGATGCTGGCCGAGGCGGTTCACTCGTTGGCCGACACCGGCAACCAGGGGCTGTTGTTGTTGGGGGGGAAGCGATCCCGGCGCCAAGCCAACGCTGAACACCCCTTCGGCTACGGGCGGGAGCGCTACTTCTGGGCCTTCGTGGTGGCCATGGTCCTGTTCTCGCTGGGCGGCCTGTTCGCAATCTTCGAAGGTGTCGAGAAACTCCGGTCACCCCACGAGCTGGAGTCGACGCTGGTGGCCGTGGCCATCTTGTTGGTGGCCGTGGTGTTCGAGTCCTACGCTTTGACCAAGGCAGTCAAACAGGCCAACAAGGTGCGGGCCGGGCAGTCCTGGTGGCAGTTCATCCGCCGCTCCAAGAACCCCGAGATCGCCGTGGTGCTGCTCGAGGACACCGGGGCCGAGGTCGGCCTAGTCTTCGCCCTGTTCGGGATCGCCATGGCCAAGCTCACCGGCGACGCCCGCTGGGATGCCGCCGGCAGCCTCGGCATCGGGTTGCTGCTGGTTCTCATCGCCATCCTGCTGGCCGTGGAGATGAAGAGCCTGCTCATCGGGGAGTCGGCGGGACCGGCCAATGAGGCCGCTATCCGAAAGGCCATCGAGGGCGCTCCCGACGTGCGCCGGCTGATCCACCTGCGCACCCAGCACCTCGGCCCTGACGAGCTCCTGGTGGGAGCCAAGGTCGAGCTCGACGGTCACCTCAGCTTCGCCGAGGTGGCGGCGGCCATAGACGGGACCGAGAAGCTCCTGCGGTCGTCGGTGCCCGAGGCCCGAGTGGTCTACCTCGAACCCGACATCGCCCGGTAGCTCCGCCTTTGGCGGTGGCGGCGGTGGCGGTGGCGGCTATCCGAAGAAGACCTCGGCCACCCCGTGGAACAGGTCGGGATCCACCGTCTTCAGCTCCCCCACCGCCTCGGCCAGCGGTACCTGCACGATGTGGTCGGCCCGCAGGGCCACCATGTGACCGAAGGCGCCGTCGTGGACGGCGTCGATGGCGGCGATGCCGAAGCGGGTGGAGAGCACCCGGTCGTAGGCGGTGGGCGTGCCGCCCCGCTGCACGTGGCCGAGGATGGTGACCCGGGTCTCGAAGCCCGTACGGGACTCGATCTCGCTGGCCAGGAGGTTGGCGATGCCCCCCAGTTTTGCATGGCCGAACTGGTCGACCTCGGCGTCCTTGGTGGCCAGCGATCCCTCCTTGGGCTGGGCCCCCTCGGCCACGACCACGATGGAAGCGTAACGGCCCTTCTCGTGGCGTCGGGTGAGGGCCTCGCACACCTCCTCGATGTCGAAGCGCTCCTCGGGGATGAGGATCTCCGCCGCTCCCCCGGCGATGCCGGCGTAGGTGGCGATGTGGCCGGCGTGGCGGCCCATGACCTCGACCACCATGACCCGGTCGTGGGACTCAGCGGTGGTGTGGAGCCGGTCGATGGCGTCGGTGGCGATCTGCACCGCGGTGTGGAAGCCGAAGGTGACCTCGGTGGCCGAGAGGTCGTTGTCGATGGTCTTGGGCACGCCCACCACGGGAACCGCCTCTTCGGTGTGGAGCCGGTTGGCCACGCCCAGGGTGTCCTCTCCCCCGATGGCGACCAGGGCCTCCAGCCCGAGGTCGGCCAGGACCCGCTTGAGGTTCTCCACTCCTGCCTCCACCTTGTAGGGGTTGGTGCGGGAGGTGCCGAGCACGGTGCCGCCCCGGGGCAGGGTGCCCCGCATGCTGGCCACGTTGAGGGGTTCGGTATGGCCTTCGATGACGCCCCTCCACCCGTCCTGGAACCCGAGGAACTCGTCGCCGTAGTGGCGCTCGCCCTTGCGTACGACCGCCCGGATGACGGCGTTGAGCCCCGGGCAGTCACCTCCACCCGTGAGCATCCCGACCAGCATGTACGTACCCTAGGCGGCGGCATGGACAGGCACGCATCTCATTGCTCGGCGGCTCCGCCACCGAGAGCGAAGGACATTAACTGCCCGCTCTTGCCAGCTTCGCCGGCGGGCCGCTCGGGCCACGGGTCACCCTTGGCGCCCCTCTAGGCCAGGGATGCCTTGGGCCCGTCCATGGAGGTGACGCCGAGGGGGACGATGTCCCCGGGAGCGCCGATCTGGCGCCAGCGAATGTCGGCGAGGCGGGCCAGGGCGCCGAGCTGGTGCCGTTCCCGGGTCCGGAAAGGGCGACCCCTGCGCCCGAGCACGAGGTCCAGGCCGGCCGAGACCATCGGCGCCAGAGCCACGTCGTCAGGACCAGACTCGCCCGATGCCACCCGGGCGGACGAGCGGCTCCCCTCGATGAAGGCGCACAGCCAACCCACCTCGGGCAGCAGATCCCCCGACATCGCCACCACCGGCCCCCTGCACTCGATGACCGCCGACCACTCCGCTTCCAGGTCGCATCGGGAGTGGGCGGCCAGCGAGGACAGCACCTCAGGCACCGTCGCTGCCGCCATGAGGGTGGCGGCCGTCTCCAGCGCGTCCACCCGGGGGTCTCGCCGCGAAGGGGCCGCCGCCCGGACGTCCTCCACGTCGACCCCGTCGACGGCGCTGATCTCTGCCACGAAGAGCTTCAGCGAGACCGGATCGGGAAGGTCGACGACCAGTTCGTCGACAGCTCGACCGGCGCCGTGCTCCAGGATCTCGATGCCCAGGATCTCGCCTCGCACCCCTCCGATGCGACTGGCCACCAGGCCAAGGGCGCCGGGACGATCGGGCAGCCACACCCGCACCACCACACGCGCCATGGCCCAAGACTAGAGACCGGGTGTGAACAGCGGGTTTCGCCAGTGACAACGGTCGCAGGAGCCTCTTTACAGCTTGGTCAACGCCCGCCGCAGGTTGCGCACGCCCTGGTTGATGCGCTGCTCGTTCTCGATGAGGGCGAAGCGCACGAACCCGTCGCCACCGGGACCGAAGCCCACGCCCGGTGACGTGGCCACGTTGGCCTCCCTGACCAGGTCGCTGGCGAACTCGACCGAGCCCTTCTCCTGGTAGGCCTCGGGGATGGGCGCCCACACGAACATCGTCGCCCGAGGTCGCTCGACCGGCCAGCCGATGCGGGAGAGGCCGTCGCACAGGGTGTCGCGGCGGGCCTGGTAGATGTCGCGGACCAGCGACGGGTACTCCGAGGCCTCGTTCATGGTCACGGTGGCAGCGATCTGGATGGGCTGGAAGGTGCCGTAGTCGAGGTAGCTCTTGAGCTTGGCGAGGGCGGCGACGACCTCGGGGTTGCCGGCCATGAAGGCGACCCGCCACCCGGCCATCGAGAACGACTTGGTGAGCGAGTACAGCTCGACCGCGCACTCCTTGGCGCCCTCGGCCTCGAGGATCGAGGGCGGGCGGTAGCCGTCGAAGCCGAGGTCGGCGTACGCGAAGTCGTGGACCACCACGACGTCGCGCTCGCGGGCGAAGTCGACGACCTTCTGCATGAACGGGAGGTCGAAGCAGGTGGTCGTGGGGTTGTGGGGGAACGACAGCACGATCACCCGCGGCTTGGGCCAGGAGTACTCGTAGCGCTCGACGAGCACGTCGAAGAAGTCACCCTCGTTGTCTCCGAGCGGCGGATTATCGCCGCCAGGCGAGCACAGGGGCATCTCCCGCACGTCGGCCCCGGCGAAGAG
>JBPCJK010000191.1:0-15387 GCA_051005375.1 Acidimicrobiales bacterium | reverse complement strand
ACCGCCATCCCCACCATCCCCCAGCTCGTCCCCCTCTTCACCGCCGTGGCCGAACGGCGGCCGGTGACCTTCGGCTACCGCCGTCCGCCCGACACCGAGACCCGCACCATCGACCCCCATCGTCTGTCGTTCACCCGGGGTCGGTGGTACCTCGACGGCCACGACCACGCCCGCCACGCCCAACGCCAGTTCCGTCTCGATCGCCTGGAGGGCGACCTCGTCCTCGGAGCGCCGGGCAGCTTCGAGCGACCCGCCGACGTCGACCGAGCGCCCACCCGACCCTGGGAGATGGGCAGCGGTGAACCGGTCGAAGCTCGGGTCCACATCGACGCCGACCTGGCCGGCTGGGCGGTGGACCACCTCGGGCCCGAGACGGTGAGGGTCACCCACGCCGACGGCAGCGTCGAGGTGGCCATGGCCGTTACCAACCCCGAGGCCTTCCGGTCGTTCGTACTCGGCTTCCTCGACCACGCCGAGGTGCTCGGCCCCCCGGAGCTGCGCCGCGACCTGGTGACCTGGCTGACGGTGCTGGCTGCCTGATGGAGGGCCCTGGGTCAGAACCGCGGTCGGCCCCTTGATGGACCACCTGCCGAGCGCCGGGTCGAGGGCATCGGCAGGGAGCGCCTGATGGTCAGGCCCAGCGCCGATGCCCGACTACGCCGGTTGCTCGCCCTGGTGCCGTGGGTGGTGGCTCACGACGGTCCCACCCTGGACGAGGTGTGCCTGCGCTTCGGGCTGGGTCAGGACGAGCTCATCGCCGATCTCGACCTGGTGTTCCTCTGCGGGGTGCACCCCTTCACCCCTGACGCCCTCATCGACGTCGACGTGGCCGACGGACGGGTCTGGATCCGCTACGCCGACTACCTCGAGCGGCCGCTGCGCCTCACCCCCGAGGAGGGGTTGGCCCTGGTGGCCGCCGGCACCGCCGCCCTGGCCGTACCCGGGTCCGACCCCGAAGGTCCCCTGGCCAGAGGGCTGGCCAAGCTGGCGGCAGTGCTCGGGATCGGTCCCGCCGACGCTCTCGACATCGAGCTCGGCAGTGCCGGCGAGGGAGTGCTGGAGAGCCTTCGGGAGGCGGTGGTGGCGCACCGTCAGGTCGAGATCGACTACTACGCCTATGGCCGCGACCAGCGCACCCGCCGGGTGGTCGATCCCCACCGGGTGTTCGCCGCCGAGGGCCAGTGGTACATGCAGGCCTACTGCCACCTGGTCGAGGCTGACCGACGGTTCCGTGTCGACCGGATCCGCTGCATCACCGCCCTCGACCACACCTTTGAGCCGCCTGGTCCAGCCGCGAATCCGAGCGTCTTCGAGCCTCGGGAGAGCGACCCCCGGGTGGTGCTCGACCTCGAACCCCGGGTCCGGTGGGCCACCGAGCAGTACCCGCTGGAGTCCCTGGAAGAGCTGGGCGGAGGCCGGTGCCGGGTGACCGTGGTGGCCAGCGAGCGGGCCTGGTTGGAGCGCCTGCTGCTGCGCCTAGGCCCGGCGGCATCGGTGGTGGAGGGCGCCGACGGGGTGGCCTCCGCTGCTGCCGCCCGCGTGCTGGACCGCTATCGGCGACGGCTAGCCTCCACGTCGCCGTGATCGATCCATCAGCCTCCCCCCGGACGGACGAGGACGAGGACGAGGACGAGGACGAATCCACCAGCCTGGCCCGCAACGTGGCCGAGTGGGTGGCCATCCTCCTCGGGGCGCTGGTCGTGGCCCTGCTCGTCACCAGGTTCCTCGTCCAGGCCTTCTTCATCCCGTCGCTGTCCATGGCCCCCACACTGGAGGTCAACGACCGGGTGCTGGTCAACAAGTTGAGCTACGACCTCCACGACGTCAACCGGGGCGACGTGATCGTCTTCGAGCGCCCGCCCCAGGAGGCCGAGAGCGACATCAAGGACCTCATCAAGCGGGTGGTCGCCCTGCCCGGGGACACCATCGGGGATCAGGATGGCCGGCTCATAATCAACGGGGCACCGCTGGAGGAGCCCTATCTGCAATCGGGGGACACCACCACCAACGTCGCTTCCCAGACCATCCCTCCCGGCCATGTGTTCGTCATGGGGGACAACCGCAACGACTCCCGTGACAGTCGCTACTTCGGGCCCCTCTCCGAAGAGCTCATCGTCGGGCGGGCCTTCGTCAAGTTGTGGCCGCTCACCGATCTCAGCTTGCTGTAGAGGCCAGGTCGGCCAGCGCATCCACCATCCGCTCGGGGTGGTCACTGGTGACGGCATCCACCCCCAAGGCCAGGACGGCGTCGAGCTGGCGACGGTGGGAGGCGGGCCCGGCGACGAAGGCAAGGCGCCCGAAGCGGTGGAACAGGGTGGTCAGCCCCGCCGACCAGTCTCCCTCGGGCAGGCTGACGGCGTCGATGTCGGCACCGGCCAAGGCTGCCGCTCGCCGCTCGGGACCCTCGTCCATGCCACGGAGCCGGGTCACATCGACCAGGCGGACGTCGGGCGACGCCGCCACCCGCCACGCCGCTGCCTGTCGCCAGTCGGGGCAGCACAGCCACAGACGTCCGACGGCGTCACCTCCTGCCTCGGAGGCGACGGCCACCGCTGCGGTCGCTGCGGCCATGTCGTCGACGCTGAGGGCAAGTTCGAACCGGCTCCCGCAACGCTGGTAGAGCTGGCCCAGGCTGGGGACGTCGTTGGGCACCTGCGCCCGGGTGAGCTGGGCCAGACGTCGACGCCGTAACCCGACGCGGACCTGAGGCTCGGGGTGGAGCACGGGGACGCCATCGGCGGTGAGGTGGAGGTGGCCAGCCAGGCCGGTGGCGCCGCTGTCGAGGGCGCCGGCGAGGCGCGCCAGGGCGTCGTCTTCGGCGTCGGCCCTCTCCCAGGGACAGGCGAAGCCGAGGGGAGGCCGGAACAGGGAGGGAAAGCGCTCGGTTATGGCGTCATCCTGCCCCATGGCCCGGGACTGTTCCGACCTGGCCATGGTGCGACAAGTCCACTGTGCTCAAGTCCACGGTGCAGGCCGAGTGCGCTCAAGTCCACGGTGCTCAAGGACGAGGGCGCTGGTGCCGATGAAGAGTCTGGGGGGCCCGCTGTGAGATCCACGGAGATCCCGTCCTGAAGAGAGTGAGGACGACCATGACGACGGTGCGGGCAAGCTGTCCGGACTGCGGAGCGATCGAGGTCAACGCCACCGAGGTGCAGGCCCAGGTCTGCGTCGACGACGGCCGAGCCTCTTACGCTCTGGTATGCCCGATCTGCAGGAAGGCGATGTCCGCGTCGGTCGGCCTCCGGATCGTGGACCTGCTGGTCGAGTCGGGAGTTCGGCTGCGCAGGTGGCGCCTACCGGCCGAGCTGACAGAGGTCCATCGGGGACTACCTATGACCCACGAGGAGCTCCTGGCCTTCCACCACCACCTCATCGAGGCGGACGACTGGTTGGCCCGGCTGACCGGAGACGTGTCCGAGGCGTAGCGACGACCTCGTCGCCACCTCGGATCTCGCCACCTCGGATCCCGCCACCTCGGATCTCGCTCTCTCGGTGTCCCTGTCTCGGTGGTTGATCATCGGTCGAAGCGGCTCACGGTCTCGATGTGAAAGGTGTGGGGGAAGGCGTCGACCATGGCCACCGACGCCAGGCGGTACCCGGCGCTGACCAGGAGGGCGGCGTCGCGAGCCAGCGAGGCCGGGTCGCAGCTGACCAGGACCAGTCGTTCGCCACCGGCGGCGACGAGGGCCTTCACCCCAGGGCGTCCAAGGCCGGGACGAGACGGATCGGCCACGACCACCTCGACGGCGCCGTCTCCAGGTCGGGGGCGCCAGCTCCCGACCTGGACCGGTACGACGCGGGCGGCCAGGTCGGCCAAGTTGATTCGAGCGTCGGCTACGGCCGAGGGGTGGCTCTCGATGGCGGTGACCCGGGCGCCACGGGCAGCGCCGAGGATGGAGGCGAACAGGCCCACACCGGCATAGGCGTCGACCAGGTGACCGCCGGGAGCCAGGGCATCGCCCACCGCGGCGGTTACGGCGCCGGCCAGGGCGGTGGCCGCCACCGGCCCGGGCTGGAAGAAGGAGGCGGCGGAGACCCGGAACGACCGGCCGTCCACCTCCTCGTGGACGAAGGCCGATCGACCGTCACCTTCGGCGACCACGACCACGCCCGCAGGGACCTCCACCCCGTGCACTCCGCCCTGGGCCAGCACCAGGCGTTCCCGGGAGGCAACCCCCACTCGCAGCACCACCTCCCGGGCGCCCTGGTAGCGCCCATGGACGATGAGCTCGTCCAGGAGCGGGTGGGCGACCAGACAGGCGTCGGTCTCCACCGGGTGACGGGAGACCTCGCCGTCGGACCGTGGACGGTGCCCGGCCCGCCCCGCCGCCGTAACCGCCAGACGGGTGGTGGTGCGCAACGCCGGCCCCGACAGGGGGACCGCCTCGGGGACGGGGGGGTCGCGCAGACGCCCGATCCGGCGCAGGGCATCGACGATGATGTCTGCCTTCATCCGCACCTGGGCCTGGGGCGCCACGTGCTGCCAGGTGCAGCCGCCGCAGCCCGCCCGCAGCGCCGGACACGGAGGAGCCACCCGGTCCGGCGACGCCTCCATGATGTCGACGGCAACCGCTCGGGCGAAGTCGCGGCGGGCGTCGGTGACCTGCGCCGTCACCCGCTCGCCGGGCAGCGCTCCCCTGACGAACACCACCCGGCCGTCCTCGTCGCGCGCCAGGGCGGCGCCCCCGGCGGCCATGGCCGTGGGCTGGAGCTGGAGGCGGGTCACCACTGCAGGCTGCCCGTTGAGGAAGAGATTCGGCGGCCCCGGCGCACACCTCTGTGTTCTGGCGTCAACCACTTGCGCTTTCCGAACCCATTGACGCCAGAACCAGGGAGGCGTCTCAGCGGGCCCCGGCGATGCGTGCGCCGATGCGCTAACCGGCTTTGCGGATGGGCTGGCTCGCGTCCTCGCCGGTGCCGATCTCCTCGACCACGGCGGCGCAAAAGGCTTCGAGGTCCCCGGGCCTGCGGCTGCTGACCAGGCCGTCGTCCACGCACACCTCCTGGTCGACCCAGGTGGCCCCGGCGTTGCGCAGGTCGGTCTGCAGGCTCGGCCAGGACGTGAGCGTCCGCCCTCGCACCACGTCCGCCTCGATGAGGGTCCACGGGCCGTGGCAGATCACCCCCACCGGCTTGGAGGCCTCGAAGAAGCTGCGGGCGAAGGCGACGGCCGCCGGCTTGGTCCGGAGCTGGTCGGGGTTGGCGACACCGCCGGGGAGGACCAGGGCGGCGTAGTCATCCGCCACCGCCTCGTCGGTGGTGCGGTCGACGGGGAAGGCGTCGCCCTTGTCGAGGTGGTTGAAAGGCCTGGACCTCGCCATCCTCGGGAGCGATGAGCTCGGGCGTCCCCCCTGCCTGCTCCACCGCCTGCCACGGCTGGGTCAGCTCCACCTGCTCCACACCTTCGTTTGCGACGAGGAACGCCACCTTCCTACCTGCCAGTTGGTTGGCCATCACTGATCCTCCCGATCGACGTTGCATCCCTTCGGCCCTTACCCGGCGACGAGGCCTGGAAACAGGGGAGCACGAGGGTGGGGCGACGTTGTGTCAGCCAGAGGTGCGGTCGGGTAGAGGACCGAGATGGGCATCGGGGGAACGGGGGAAACCGGGGCCATGGCGGAGGGGCCTCCCTACCAGGACCGGTCCCACGCCGGCGCCATCCTCGCTCGCCGGCTCCTGCACTACGCCGGGCGGGATGACGTGGTGGTGCTGGCCCTACCCCGCGGCGGGGTCCCTGTCGGCTATGAGGTGGCCCGGGCGCTCGGCGTCGGCCTCGACGTGTTCCTGGTCCGCAAACTGGGAGTACCTGGCCACGAGGAGCTCGCCATGGGCGCCATCGCCAGCGCCGGTGTGCGGGTGGTCAACCCCGAGGTGGTCACCGCCCTGGGCATCGACGACTCGACGGTGGACGCCGTGGTCGAGCGAGAAGAGCAGGAGCTGGCCCGCCGCGACCACCAGTTCCGCCAGGGCCGGCCACCTCCCGAGGTTGCCGGAAAGGTGGTCATCCTGGTCGACGACGGCTTGGCCACGGGGGCCTCCATGCGGGCCGCCGTGGCCCTGGCTCGCCAGCAGGGGCCGCACCGCATCGTCGTCGCCGTCCCCACCGGCGCCTCCGCCATCTGCGACGAGCTGGCGGGCGAGGTCGACGAGGTCCACTGCGTCGCGTCACCGACGCCGTTCCACGCCGTGGGTCTGGCCTACCGCCAGTTTCCGCAGATGACCGACGAGGAGGTGTGCCTGCTGATGGACGCCGCCTCGGAGCCGGAGGGCTACCGGTAGGCCGGTCCCGTTGGGTGGCCACCGGCCCGGCGTCGGTGGCGACCGGCCCGGCGTCGGCTTCTGGTTCTCCCGCTACGGTCACCACCGGCTTGGACGAGGAAGGAACGATTGCGTGCACATACAGTTCAACGCCTCCGAACGCTCCAGTCTCGGCGTGGAGATGGAGCTGGAGATCGTCGACACGACCACCCGTGAGCTGTACAGCGCGGCGTCGGAGCTGCTCGCCGGCATGGGCCAGGGCCATCCTGGTGGCGAGCATCCCAAGGCCAAGCACGAGCTGTTCGAGTCGACGGTGGAGATAATCACCGGGGTGTGCACCACGGTGGCCGAGGCCCGGGCCGACCTCGAGGCGACCCTCACCGAGCTGGCCGGCCACGCTCAGCCGCGGGGCTTGGCCCTGATGTGCTCGGGGAGCCACCCCTTCACCCATTGGTCCACCCAGGAGGTCAGCCCCAACCCCCGCTACCACCAACTCGTGGGGGAGATGCAGTGGCTGGCCCGGCGCCTCCAGATCTTCGGCATCCACGTCCACGTCGGGGTTCGCTCGGCCGAAAAGGCCATCGCCATCGCCAACGGCCTGCTCGCCTACCTTCCCCACCTGTTGGCCTTGTCGGCCTCCAGTCCCTATTGGATGGGCCAGGACACCGGGCTGGCCTCGTGCCGGTCCAAGGTCTTCGAGGGGCTGCCCATGGCCGGGCTGCCCGATCAACTTGCCGACTGGGGAGAGTTCGAGGAGCTCATGACCACGCTTCAGCGGGCCAAGGCCATCGCTTCCATCCGTGAGGTGTGGTGGGATATCCGTCCTCACCCGGACTTCGGTACGGTGGAGTTGCGAGTCTGCGACGGCCTACCCCGGATGAGCGAGGTGGCAGGCGTGGCCGCATTGACCCAGTGCCTGGTGGACTCCATGGACGCAAGGTACGACCAGGGGCTCGACTTGGCCGTTCCCAGGGCCTGGGTCATCCGGGAGAACAAGTGGAAGGCAGCGCGCTACGGGATGGAGGCCGACATCATCGTCGATGAACACGGGACCTTGCGGCCGCTGCGCTCGGAGGTGGCGGCATTGGTCGACGAGCTGGCACCGGTCGCCCGACGGCTCGGGTGCGCCGACGAGCTCGGTCAGACCCTGGCCATGACCAGGAACGTGCCCAGCTATGCCCGCCAGCGGGAGCTGGTGGCCCGCGGCGGCAGCCTGGTCGACGTCGTGGACGCCCTGGTCGAGGAGTTGCGCACCGACCAGCCGGTGGGCTGAGGCGATCGATGGAGGCGTCCCTCCACGTCCCGTTGGTGGCGGTGCCAGCCGCCTACCTCGACCCCGGCCGTGTCCAGGGCTGGTCCGGGGGTGGATATGCCGTGGGCGAGCACTACCTGCACGCCCTGCGTCGGGCTGGGACCCGTCCGGTGATCCTCGTGGGCGATGGAGGGCGGCCTGAGGAGGTCTTGGAGCCCTTCGCCGGCCTGGTGCTCACCGGGGGTGGCGATCTCGACCCCAGGTACTACGCCCTGGAGCGAGACGAGCGGGTGTACGGCGTCGACCCCGAGCGCGATGCCTTTGAGTTGGGTCTGGCTGAGGCGGCGCTGACCTCGGGCCTGCCCACCCTGGCCATCTGCCGAGGCGCCCAGGTCGTCGACGTGGCTCGGGGAGGCTCGCTGCACCAGCACCTTCCCGGCGCCCTCGGCCGGGGCGCCCATGGCGACCCCACCTCGGGGGTGCTCGTCACCCACGCCGTGGAGGTGGCCTCGGGGAGCCGCCTGGCCGAGGCGGTGGGAGCCCACCGGTTGTCGACCTGCACGTCGGTCCACCACCAGGGGATCGAGCGGGTGGGCGAAGGCCTGGTGGCCGTGGGCTGGAGCGACGACGGCCTGGTCGAGGCGCTTGAGCCCGCTGGTGAGGAGGGTTGGTTGGTGGCGGTCCAGTGGCACCCCGAGGTGACTGCCGCCCACGACTTCACCCAGCAGGCGCTCTTCGACGCCTTCGCCCGTGAGGCCCGACGCACAACATCGTGCAACCGGAGGTCGCCCGATGAGTTGGCTGCGCTTCGAACGACCGGCGGAGCCGGACGGTCTTCGCCCTGACCACCTGCCGGCGTCGCCAGCCAGAGTGGCCGCCTGCGCGGCGGGAGTGGCCGACGGTCCACGCTGACTAGCCTTCGGTCATGTCCGGCGACGAGGTGGTGCTCGGGTTCGTCAACCGGGGACCGGTGCCCGGCGATCCCGACCTGGCTGTCGACGGCGACGCCTTGACCGTGGACGGGTGGTGGCCGGCGGCGCTGTGGCTGGGCCCCTCGACCTGCCTGGTCCGTCTGGACGAGAGCACCCAGCCGGCGCTGGCAGGAGCGCTGGCCGAGGCATTGGGCGCCACCGGCCTGGTCGTCGTCGAGGCCGACATGGATGCCCCGGTCGAGGCTGTCACCATCCATCGGCTGGGCCTCATGGGCGCCCGCTGGCAGCTGTGGTCGACCGACGTCACCACCGCCCGGTCTGCCATCACCCAGGCCGCCGGCTAGAGGGTCGCCGTCGAACCGGAGGTCCGACGGCGAGCTTGCGGTAGGGGTGGCCGACGACGACGTCACGAGGTGGTCCGGGCTCAGGGTTTGCGATTTCCCCTACGGCAGCTTCGCGGTCGTGGGCACGGTGGGGCGAGGGAGGGTGGTGGTCGTGCGCCCGCCCGGGCTCGGCCTGAAGGTGGTCGTGGGCCTCGGGCGGGTGGTGGGTGGCATGTACGGGACCCGCGTCGTGGCCGTGGTGGGAGGTTCGGTTACCTCCGGCGTCGAAGTCGTTGGGGGGACGGGGACCGGGATGAAGCTCGTAGGTGGGGGAGGCGGTGGCGCCGGGGGAGGCGGCGGCGGGGGAGGCTTGGTGAAGTCGCTGGGGGGCACGTCCTTGAGCGCCTCGGTCATGAACGCCTTCCACGTAGCCGCCGGGATGGAGCCGCCGGTGACCCGGGCCACCCCCTTGATGTTGAACAGCGACGTGGGCTTGGTCTTGTTGCCGATCCACACCGCCGTCGACAGCTCCGGGGTGAAGCCGATGAACCAGGCGTCGCGCCACTCCTGGGCAGTGCCGGTCTTGCCCGCAGCCGGCCGGCCGATGTCGGCGGCGGTGCCGGTTCCCTCGGTGATCACCCCCTTGAGGATGTCGGTGACGTTGTAAGCCACCTGCTCGTCGAGGGCACGCTCGGGTTGGCGGTCGCGGTTGTCCTCCAGGTACGTCCCCTTGGCGTCCTTCACCCACAGCACCGGGGTGGCGGGCTGGCGCAGGCCGCTGTTGGCGAACACCCCGTAGGCCGAGGCCATGTCGAGGGGCGACACCTCCTGCACCCCGAGGGCGTAGCTGTAGCCCTGCTTCTCGGGGCTGGCCACCCACGCCGAGCTGATGCCCAGCTTCTTGGCCATCTCCGCCACCTCGGGGACTCCGGTGTCTTGGATGACCTGGGCGTAGACGGTGTTGTAGGACTTCTCGGTGGCGGTGCGCAGGGTGACGCTGCCTCCCGAGGACCCCTCGTAGTTGTTGACCTCGCACTGGTCGCCGGTGCAGTTGGGATAGCGGTACGTGCCCGGGGCGGAGTAGACCTTGGTGTCGGGGATCCCCTTGTCGAGGGCGGTGGCCAGCACGAACGGCTTCCACGACGAGCCTGGTTGTCGGCCGGTGCCCCCGCCTTCGACCACGGTGCTCTCGGGGTTCCAGCAGCTGGCGGCCACATCGACCTTGTCCTTGACGTCGTCGGTGGGGTAGGCGCACTTGCCCAGGGCCAGGTTGACCTGGCCATCGGGAGCGGAGAAGTCGCGGCCGCCAACCATGGCCTTGAGGAACCCGGTCTTGGGCTCGACGCTGGCCAGGGCCATCTCGATGGGCGGCTGGGTACCACCGAGGGCGTCGGCCACCGTCTTCTCGGCCAGGTCCTGGATGCGGGGATCGAGGGTGGTCTGCACCTCCAGGCCACCGGCGTAGACCTGCTGGCCGTACTTGGACTCGAGGTAACGGCGCACGTAGTCCACGAAGTAGGGGTACTGGGTGACCTCGTCCTGGGTGGGGTAGACGAGGGTGGCCGCCCGCGGTGCCTGGCCCTTGGTGGTCAGCCACACCCGCTGGCTGACTGCCTCGTCATGTTCCTCGGGGGTGATGTAGCCCTGCCCGAGCATGGTGTCGAGCACGACGACCCGACGGTCCTCGGCCGACTCGGGGCTGCCTCGGGGCTCGTAGCGACTTGGGGCGGGGATCAGGCCCGCCAGCAGGGCGGCCTCGGAGAGGGTGAGGTCCTTGACGGGCTTGCGGAAGTACGACATCGACGCCGCCCCCACGCCGATGGCGCCTTCGCCCAGGTAGACGGCGTCGAGGTAGTTGAACAGGATCTCGTCCTTGTCGACCAAGCGGTTGAGCTGGCGGGAGAGCACCGCCTCCTTGACCTTGCGCTCGAGGGTGCGTTCGGTCCCCACGTAGGCGTTCTTGACGTACTGCTGGGTGATGGTGGAGCCACCCTGTTCGATCTGGCGGCCCTGGATGTTGGCCAGCAGAGCCCGCAACGTGCCCGAGATGTCGAGCCCACCGTTGCTGTAGAAGGACTGGTCCTCCATGGAGATGACTGCCTGCTTGAGCACGAGGGGGATGTCGCCGGGCTGGAGCGGCACCCGCTGGTCGAACTCCCGGAAGACGGCGATCTCCTTGCCGTTGACGTCGAAGACCCGGCTCAGCTGGCTGCCGCCCGGAGGCCGGGGGTCAGGCAGCTGGTCGAGCGGGGGCGGGTACAGCAGCGAGGAGGCCACGATGCCGGATACCCCGAGGGGCGCCAGCAAGGCGAGGGTGAGCAGGGCGATGGTGGCCCACACCAAGGCCCTTCGACCGTCCATCATCGGCTCCTGGCTACGAGGGGGCGAAGAGCGGGCACGGAAGGCAGCCTAGGGGGAGGAACCAGTGTGGAACGTTCGGGCGCCCAGTCCTCAGCGGCGACGGGCTGACGACCAAGGCGTGACCCGTCCCGGGGCACTCGTTCACCGGTTGCTGGTACGAGGCTGCGTGAACAGGCAAAGCCGTCTTGGGTTCGCCGCCCCTGCCCCCGAGCCGCCGCCGCCCCTCCTGTCGATCTCACCGGTGCGCACATCGGCGCGCCCTCTCACGCCGCCGGATCACCGAAGAGGGTGGGGCGCCCTCGCCCTGTTGGGCTGTCTGCGGCGGATGGGGACGGGCGGGACCACCGGGACCACCGGGGCTGGCGGGGCTGGCGGGCTGGCGGGGTTGGCGGGGCCGGCGGGCACCACCCACCGCCGATCACCCGGTGGTCCCTCCAGGCGTTCCGACGCCGGACACCACGCTGGTGGTCACAGGGGGCTCGGTGCCGATGTAGGCGTCCACGTCGCCCCGCTCCAGGGCACCGGCGTGGTTCTTGGCATACAGGGCCACGGTACGGTTCGTCCGTCGAACGATGGCGCTGTGCCTGGGGGCGACGAGGGCTCCGGGACCGGAGCGGCGGTGTCGTCACCCGAATCACCACAACCGGCCAGGGCGAGCCCGGCCATGCCTGCTCCCGCCCAGCCCAGCAGCCGCCGGCGGGTGACGACGGGGGGCGGCCGTTCGTTGTCGTCGGGCAGGCGATGGGCATGTCCATGAGGGCCTTCTTCAGGCAACCGTTTCAACTCGGGTTGCAACCTGGTGTTCGGAGCCAGGGGTGCGCCGGGTTGGCCGGAAGCGAACGCTCTTACCAGGAGCCGCCCCCGCCCCCTCCCGCTCCGCCGCCGGAGAAGCCACCGCCGCTGAAGCCACTGGTGCCCGAACCCGCCGGGGTGGAGGTGAGGCTGCCGGCCGTCGTCGTCGAGAAGCCGTCGATCGACTGGGAGAAGCCGTAGTAGGTGAACGGGTGGGGCGAGACGTACCAGCCGGTTACCGGCAGGGTGCCGTCGAGGCCGGCGAACGCCTTGGCCCACTTGTCGGTGCAGCCGAAGACCACCGCATAGGGGAGGTACTCCGAGAACAGTTGCTGCTGTTCGGCGAAGCGGGCCCGCTCGGCTTCGGACTCCTCGATCAGGCGGCGGAAGCCGAGCGCCCGCCGCAGCGTCCCCGTGCCCTTGGCCGTGCGCCTGGGCATCGATCGAGCGCCGGCCATCAGCAACAGCCCGATGACCAGGAGGGGGAGCGGGAGGAGCGCCCACTCGGTCCAGGCGGCGGTGAGGGCCACGAGCACGCCTCCGGCGACGGCCACGGCGGCGCCGATGGCGGTCCACCGGTGGCGGATCCGGTCAGGCCGGCCGGCGAACCACCCCTGGTCGACGACGTCGTCGTAGAGGGCGTCCTCGACCTTGTGCAACCGAGAGGAGAAGTGCTGGCGCAGCCCTGACAGGCGGACCGGCGAACCGTCGCGGAAGAGGGCGCCGAGCAGCTGGCTCTCGTAGGGGAGCAGGCCCTCGGCCGGCTTGAGCTCGACGAGCTCCCAGTCAGGCTTGGCCCGCCAGCCCTCGCCGGGTACCTCCTCGATGCGCAGGTAGCCGCGCACGGCCAGGTCGATGATGGTGGCGGTGACGTCGATCGGGTTGGCCACCTCGTCGATGAGCGTGCCGACCTGGCCGGGGCGCACACCGTCGGGGGGGACGAACTCGACCGGTGGGCGGTGGTGCTCCAACAACGGGACCGACTGTTCCTCCCCGCCGACGTTCCCGAAGGCGACGTCGGTCTCGGAACCCACCCAGCGCCGGTCCCGGCCCGTCCGCCACACCAGGGTTGCGAACCAGGCGACGACCACGGCCAACAGGGCCAGGGAGCCGGCGACGGTGAACGGGGTCAGGGAGAAGGACCGGGCCAGGCTCCATCGTTGTTCGAGGATGGGCACGGGCGGGGGCACCGCGTCGGGGGGGAGCGCCACCACCACCGTGAACGCCTCGTTAGGCGCCAGCCGGCCGTCGCCGAAGGTGGCAGTGGAGCCCTCGACGGCAGACTCGGAACAGGGCGTGGTGGAGCGCTCGGGACCGGCGAAGCACACCACCCGGCCGATCGCCCCTGATGTCTCAACCCGCACCCGGGGCGCTTCCACGGGCACTGGCCAGCCCGCGCCGACGGTGTTCCAGAAGAGCTCCACGTGGTCGGGAAAGGCGTTGAGCACGCCCTTGACCCGGTAGGCGATGACGTAGGTGTGCTCGCCGGTGATGGTCTTGTCGGGATCGCCGATCTTGAGCTCGATGTCGTCGCCGTCAGATTCGGTCTCGGTCTCGACGGGCGTGCCGGGCGAGCCGGTCACCGACACCACCTCCAGGGGGTAGACCCGGTCGTAGCCCTGCTTGACGTCGTCGTAACGGGTCCGCACGGGGATGTTGCGGAAGATGCCGTGGCGATCGGAGGTTCCGAAGTCGTAGTCGATGGTCTCTTCCACCAGGATCGACCCCTGGTCCTCGACGGTGATGTCCACGTCGTAGCCGGTGATGCGCTCGCCGCCGGCCTGAGCGCCGGCCCGACCGGCGGTGGCCCCGAGGACGGCGATCAGGGCCATGACGAGGGCCCACACCAGGACCGTTGCGCGACGATGAGGCATCCGGCCAGGCTAGGTGGGATGGGCGGAAGGAAATGCCGGCGTCCGGGCTTAGACTGGCCCTCCGACCTTCCTGCCGCCTGATGAAGGGTTGCTAGCGCATGGCAAAGCAGCGCGCCGAGCGCGCCGACGAGGACCTCGTCCGGCTCTATCTGAGCGACATCGGAAAGCACGCCTTGCTGACCAAGGCCGATGAAGCCCGCCTGGCCCAGGCCATCGAGGACGGCAACGCCGCCCGCAAGGAGATGGCTCGGGCCGAGGAGGCGGGTGAACGGCTGTCGGTAGCCCGGCGCCGTGAGCTGCGCCTGGCGGTGAGGGCGGGGGACGACTCCACCCAGACCTTCATCAAGGCCAACCTCCGGCTGGTGGTCTCCATCGCCAAGAAGTACCAGGCGTCGGAGCTGCCCCTGCTCGACCTGGTCCAGGAGGGCAACCTCGGCCTCATCCACGCCGTCGAGAAGTTCGACTGGCGCAAGGGGTTCAAGTTCTCCACCTACGCCACGTGGTGGGTCAAGCAGGCCATCACCCGGGGCATCGCCAACTCGGGCCGGGTCATCCGTCTGCCGGTTCACGCCGGCGACGTCGTCAGCACCGTCGGGAAGGTGCGGGGCCGGCTCGAGGTCGAGCTGCGCCGCAAGCCCACCGCCGCCGAGGTGGCTGCGGCCGCCGGCCTCACCGAGGAGCAGGTGAAGGAGGCCATCCGCTGGTCGTCCGACGCCATGAGCCTCGACACCCCGCTCGGCGAGGATGGCGATCTCACCCTCGCCGACCGCGTCGGCGACGCCGGCCAGGACGTCGAGGGCTCGGCTCTCGCCTCCGACCTGCCCCGCCAGGTCGAGCGGCTGCTGGCCTCCCTCACCGACCGCGAGCGCGAGGTCCTCATTCTCCGCTTCGGCCTCGACGGCTCGGGCGGGCCCCGCAGCCTCGAGGAGATCGGCGAGCGCTTCGACCTCACCCGCGAGCGCATCCGCCAGATCGAGGCCAAGGCCATGTCGAAGCTGCGCCACCCCTGCGCCGCCCTCGACGGCGCCCACGAGCTCCTCGGCGCGTAGAAGACAGGCTCTCAAGCGATGGCGGACCAGGCGACCTTCGCCGAGCAGGCGATGGAGCACATGCCCTCGCTCTACGCCGCCGCCATGCGGATGACGAGGAACAAGGCCGACGCCGAGGATCTGGTGCAGGAGACCTACCTCAAAGCCTTTCGCGCCTTTGGCGGCTTCCAGGAGGGCACGAACCTGCGGGCCTGGCTCTACCGGATCCTGACCAACACCTTCATCAACATCTACAGGGCCAAGAAGCGGCGGCCCGAGGAGAGCAACCTCGAAGACGTCGAGGATCTCTACCTGTACCGGCGCCTGGGGGGTCTCGAGGGCGCCCAGGCCGGCCGCAGCGCCGAGGACGAGGTCCTCGAGCAGATCCCCGAGAGCGAGGTGAAGGCGGCCCTCGAGGCCCTCCCCAAGCAGTTCTGCATGGCAGTGCTGCTGGCCGACGTCGAGGGATTTCAGTACAAGGAGATCGCCGAGATCCTCGACATCCCGATCGGAACCGTCATGTCGCGGCTCCACCGGGGAAGAAGAGCGCTGCAGAAGTCGTTGTTC
>JBPCJK010000190.1:0-5812 GCA_051005375.1 Acidimicrobiales bacterium | reverse complement strand
TTGGATCTCGGCCTCAGGGGTGAGGCTGAGGCGGTGGGCGACAACCGGTTGGGCCAGGGCCTTGAGGTCGTCAGGGACCACGTAGGCCCGCCCGCTGGCGGCGGCTCGGGCCCGGCCTGCCCGCTGGAGGGCGAGCGTCGCCCGGGGCGACATCCCCAGGGCCAAGGCAGGGTGGCGACGGGTCGTCTCGGCCAGGTCGACCAGGTACCCCTGCAGGGCCGGGGCGACGTGTACGGCGCGGGCGATGACGGCCAGCTCGAGGACGTCCTTGGCCGTTGCCACCGGCTCCAGGGAGTCGAGGACGTCGCCGTCACCGTGGGCGTCGAGGATGTTGATCTCGCTGTCGCGTCCCGGGTAGCCGACGGTCACCCGCATCAGGAACCGGTCGAGCTGGCTCCGGGGCAGGGGGTAGGTGCCCTCGTGCTCCACCGGGTTCTGGGTGGCCAGGACCATGAAGGGCGCATCGAGGCTGTAGGTGGTGGCGTCGACGGTGACCTGGCGCTCCTCCATGGCCTCGAGCAGGGCGGACTGGGTTTTGGGCGAGGCCCGGTTGATCTCGTCGGCCAGCACCAGGTTGGCGAACACCGCACCGGGGCGAAAGTCGAACTCACCCGAGGCCCGGTTCCACACCGTGCCGCCCACCACGTCGGCGGGGAGGAGGTCGGGCGTGAACTGGATCCGACCCCAGCGGCAGTCGAGCGACCGGGCCATGGCCTTGGCCAGGCTGGTCTTGCCCACGCCGGGCACGTCCTCGATGAGGATGTGGCCTTCGGCCACCAGGCACAACAAGACCAGCTCGATCACCTCGGGCTTGCCCCGCACGACCCGCTCCACGTTGGTGGCGATGGCGTCGAAGACCTCGGCGAAGGCGGCGGGGGGGCCTTCCGGCGCTCGTCTGGCCACCTGGTCTCCTCCTCTCCGCGCGACGTCCAGCGTGGTCACCGGATACCTGCGGCAGCATACCGGGCGCAGTCGATACCTTGCCCTCGGGCGCCAGGTGCCTCAGGGAGCAGGCGGCGGCCTGCGGGCGTCGTTTCCCCTGTACCGTCCCGGCGTGGGCCCCGCCCTGGCGATCGACATCGGTGGCACCAAGCTGGCTGCCGGACTGGTGTCGTCCGAGGGCGCCCTGCTCCGCCGGGCCCAGGCGGCGACCCCCGCCGTCGCCGCCGAGGCGCTCTTCGCCGCCCTGATGGAGGTGGTCGGGCAGGTGCGGACGGGTGACGAGGCGGTCTGCGGTGTCGGTGCTGGTGGCCCCATGACCGCGGGTGGAGAGACGGTCTCGCCACTGAACATCCCGACCTGGAGGGGGTTCCCCTTGCGACGGCGCCTGGCCGAGGCGACCGGCCTGGCCACCTTCGTCGACAACGACGCCAAGGCGCTGGCCCTGGGTGAGGGGTGGGTGGGGGCCGCCGCCGGCGTAGCTGACTTCCTGGCCATGGTGGTCTCCACCGGTGTGGGTGGGGGCATCGTGCTCGACGGTCGCCTCCTCGACGGAGCGGCGGGCAACGCCGGCCACGTCGGCCACATCGTGGTCCGCCCCGACGGCAACCGCTGCAACTGTGGCGGGCAGGGGTGCCTGGAGGCGGAGGCATCGGGCACGGCCATCCGGGCGGCGACGGGGCGGTCGCCCGAGGAGGCCGGGCCCGAGGTGGTCGGCCACGTCGGAACCATGGTGGGAAGAGCCGTGGCCAGCGTGGCCAACTTGCTCGATCTGCGCCTGGTGGTGGTGGCCGGCTCGGTGGCGCTCGGGTACGGGGCGCCGTTCTTCAGTGCCGCCCAAGCCGAGCTCGACCTTCGAGCCCGCCTCGACTTCTCCGCCGGTGCCCGGATCGTCGCCGGGGGCCTGGGGGAGCGGGGCCCGCTCGTCGGCGCCGGTGCCGTGGGCTGGCGGGGCCTGGGCCACCAGGTGTTGGCCGGCGCCGGGCCGGTAGTGGCGTGACCGGTCGGCACCAGGCCGGTAGTGGCGGGAGGCGGTCGCTCTCGGTCCCGGGACGGCGCCGCCGTGGCCGTACCCGGCGCTGCGCCGGGCTGGGGTGGTGGGTGCCCGCCGTTGTGGCCGTGGCCGCCCGTCCTGGCTTGTGGTCAACCGCCGCCGGTCAGTTGGTGCGCCTGGCGCCGACCGGTTGGTGGCGACGCTGGCCTCCGCTGCCCCGGCCCGATGCCGCCTATCTCCGCTTCCGCCTCCAGACCGCCTACGGCGACGCCGTGGCAGCACCGGAGCCGGCCGACGTCGTCACTTACCTGGAGTGGTGCCGGGACTGGCGCCGCTCCCACCGCTGAGGCGGGCCGAACCCGGCGTCCGCCGCCCCTCGTTCTTGCCTAGCTGGCTGTCGCTGAGCGCGAGCCATTGCGCAAGATCGCCGTGGAGAGGTCAGGTGCAGTGGTGGATTGCCTGGCGGCTGGGCGTCGGGCTGGCACCATGGACGGGTGTTGGATGAGGTGTTCGCCAGCGTGGTGGGGGCCACCGTCGATGCCTGCCGGTCGGTCTACGGCAGCAGGCTCCGGGGCATGGTCACCTTCGGATCGGTCGCCCGCCACCGGACCAGGCCCGACTCCGACATCGACCTCCTGGTCGTGGCCGCGCCGTTGCCCCAAGGTCGCCTGGCCCGCATGGACGAGTTCGACGCCGCCGAGCGCCTGGTGGCAGCAGCGTTGGAGGGGGCCCGGCGCAGGGGCGTCACCACTCGCCTGTCGCCCATCGTGCGCACTCCCGAGGAGCTCGACCAGAGTGGGTTCCTCCTCTTCGACATCGCCTGCGATGGCGAGGTGCACGTCGACCACGACGGGTGCGTGGGCGCGCACCTGCAGCGGGTACGGGACAGGCTCGTGCGTCGAGGGGCGCGCCGCTACTCGGCGTCAGGTGCCCGCTACTGGATGCTCGACCCCGGTGTCGGCCCCGGCGATGTGGTGGTGCTGTGACCGGTGACGAGCTGGCCGCCAGCTACATGGTCAAGGCGTCCGCCCGTCGCCGGGTGCTGGAGGTGCTCCTTGAGGAGAGCGCCTACTCCGACGTGGTGCGAGAGGCGCAAGAGCTGGTGGAGCTGGCACTCAAGGCCGCGCTGCGGGCCATCGGCGTCGATCCGCCCCGGTGGCACGACGTGGGCCCCATCCTGGTGGAGCACGGCGCGGTGTTCCCGGAGTGGTTCACTCAGGCGCTCCCCGAGATCGCCGAGATCTCCCGTTGGCTGCGGCGGGAGCGTGAGTTCGCCTTCTACGGTGATGTCGACATGATCCCGACCGAGTCCTACGGTCGCCAGGACGCGCTTCGAGCCCAGCATGACGCGCTGGTCGTGTACCAGGCAGTGGCATCCCTGCTGGCGGGTCGCTCCCTGCCCTGAAAGCCCCGCGTTCACCCCGGGGAAGCGCAATGGCGAAGGAGGAATGCGGCTTGTGCCGCCGGTTCCTGCGCTAGCGTTCGCACCGGTGTCCAGGGCGCTGGTGCTCAATGCGAGCTATGAGCCGTTGTGTGTGGTGCCGGTGCGGCGCGCCGTGGTGCTGGTGCTGAGCGAGAAGGCCGACATCCTCCACGACACCGGCGCCGAGATGCGCTCCGAACGGCTGGCCGTCCCGATCCCTTCGGTGATCCGCCTCCGGTACTTCGTGCGGGTGCCCTTCCGGCGCCGGGCCTCGCTCAACCGCCGGGCGGTATTCGCCCGCGACGGCTCCCGGTGCCAGTACTGCAACGCCGCCGCCGAGAGCATCGACCACGTGTTGCCCCGGAGCCGGGGCGGCCAGCACGTGTGGGAGAACGTGGTCGCTGCCTGTCGGCCCTGCAACGCCCGCAAGCGAGATCGCCTGCTGGGCGAGAGCGGGATGGTCCTGCGCCGGCGCCCGACCGCGCCCCGGGAGCTGACCTGGATCATCGTGGCCGTGGGCACCGTTCCCAGCCACTGGGAGCCCTACCTCGAGCCTGCCCTGTCGGCCTAGAACCTCGGTGGTGGCGCCGCACGGCCGGGCGCCGCTGCCCGAGGTTGGGGTCGTCGAGGTGGAGGTGGTCCGGACCCGGCTGGAGTTGGTCCGTCCCTTCGTGACTGCCCACGGCACCGAGACGGCCAAGGAGACGCTGCTGGTACGGGCGGTAGGGCACGACGGCGCCGAGGGCTGGGGAGAGTGCGGCGCCCTGGCCGAGCCCACCTACACCGGGGAGTGGGTCGACGGCGCCGAGGCCGTGCTCCGGCGCTTCCTGGGTCCGGCAGCACTGGCGGGGCGGTCGCCCGGCATCGTCGGCCATCCCATGGCTGCCGCTGCCCTGGAGGCCGCCATGCTCCACCTGCGCCTGGCCGCGGCCGGCACCGATCTGGCCACGTGGGCGGGAGCGGTGCGCGACCGGGTGCCGTGCGGGGTGGCGGTGGGCATCGCCCCCACCGTCGACGACCTCCTGGCCGAGGTTGCCGAGCATGTGGCCACCGGCTACCAGCGGGTCAAGCTCAAGGTTCGACCGGGGTGGGACGTCGAGCCTGTGCAGGCGGTGCGCTCGGCCTGGCCCGACCTCCCCGTGGGCGTCGACGCAAACGGCGCCTACCGGCGGTCCGATCTCGACGGAGCTCTGTCCCGCCTCGACGGCCTCGGCCTGGCCGAGATCGAGCAGCCCCTGCCCGCTGACGACCTGTGCGGCCTGGCCGAGGTCGCCCGCCGCCTGGTGACGCCGGTGTGCCTGGACGAGTCGGTCACCTCGGTGGCCGCCCTGGAGACGGCGCTGGCCCTGGGCGCCGTCGACCACGTCAACCTCAAGCCCGGCCGAGTGGGGGGGGTGGCCGAGGCGTTGCGCATCCACGATCTGGCCCTGTCCCGGGACGTCCCCCTGTGGGTCGGAGGCGTGCTCGACACCGGCGTGGCCAAGGCCGTGACCGTGGCCCTGGCCGCCCTTCCCGGCGCCACCCTCCCCGGCGACATCCCCTCCAGCCATCGCTGGTTCACCACCGACCTCACCGACCCCTGGGAGGTGGCCCCCGACGGCACCATGGCTGTTCGCTCCCTCGGCCAGGTCCGCCTACCGGCTCCGCCGGCCTAGTCAGGCAGGCGTTCTGGCACCTGCCGCGTCCGGTTATCGACGCGGTCCAGGTGCCAGAACGGCGTGGGTCAGCCGCTGCCCCCGGGTACCAGGCGGATGCCACCGGTGCCGGCCACCACCCGGCCCACCACGGCGGTGTCGTGGCCGCTGTCCCGCAGGCGCTTCACGGCGACGGCGGCCTGGTCGGGGTCAGCGCCGAAGAGCAGGCCGCCGGACGTCTGGGCGTCGGCCAGGAGCATGACGCTGACCTGGTCGGCACCGCCGTCGTCGAGGCGGGGGCGGACCCACTCGAGGTTGCGCTGGCTGCCGCCGGGGACGCAGCCGGCTTCGGCCAGGGCCCGCGCCCCTGGGAGTACCGGCACCGAGGCGGCCTCGATCACCGCGTCCACCCCCGACTCCTCGACCATGCGGCTCAGGTGGCCGAGGAGCCCGAAGCCGGTCACGTCGGTGGCGCCGGTGGCACCGGAGGCCAGGGCGGCGGCACAGGCCTCGGCGTTGCTGAGGGTCATCGACGCCACCGCGGCGGCGGCCACGTCGTCGTCGGCCAGGTCGCGCTTGATGGCGGTGGCGATGATGCCCACCCCCAGGGCCTTGCTCAGCACCAAGGCGTCGCCGACCCGCAAGCCGGCGTTGGTGAGCACCCGGTCGGGGTGGACCTCGCCCACCACGGCCAAGCCGAACTTGGGCTCGGGATCGTCGACGGTGTGGCCACCGACGGTGAAGAACCCGCAGGCGGCGGCCACCTCGGCGCCCCCGGCCAGCACCTCGCCGAGCAGCTCGGTGGGCAGCTCGTCGACGTTC
>JBPCJK010000189.1:0-11191 GCA_051005375.1 Acidimicrobiales bacterium | reverse complement strand
GGCCCGTCGGCGCTTAGCATGGGCGGCGACGTGGCGGTCGGGTCCTGTGCAACGGCTCCCCGTGAACCGAGTCAGGGTCGGAAGGCAGCAGCTCTCAGCGGGTCGAGCGGTGTGCCGCAGGTTGCCTGGCCGCCACGTCGCTCATCGGGCGCCAGTTTGACGGCTCGCCCGCGGCGGCATCGGTAGCCTGACCACCGGTGGCCTTCCAGTCGCTCTACCGTCGCTACCGGCCTCGCCGCTTCTCGGAGGTGCGGGGCCAGGACCACGTGGTGGGGGCGCTGCGCAACGCCGTGGCCCACGACAGGGTCTCCCACGCCTACCTGTTCAGCGGGCCCAGGGGCACGGGGAAGACCTCGACGGCCCGCATACTGGCCAAGGCACTGAACTGTGAGGCGCCCGCCGAGGGTGAGCCCTGCTGCGCCTGCTCCTCGTGCCTGGCGGTGGAGGCGGGGACCTCGCTCGACGTCAGCGAGCTCGACGCCGCCTCCAACAACGGCGTCGACGCCATGCGCGAGCTGGTCGGGCGGGTGGCGATGGCCGGTGCCGGTCGGGTCCGGCTCTACATCCTCGACGAGGTCCACATGCTCTCGACGGGAGCATCCAACGCCCTGCTCAAGACCCTGGAGGAGCCGCCCTCCCACGTGGTGTTCGTGCTGGCCACCACCGATCCCCAGAAGGTGCTCCCCACCATCCGCAGCCGGACCCAGGCCTATGAGTTCCGCCTGCTCTCGGCCGACACCCTCTCTGAGCACCTCCGGTGGGTGGTGGCCGACGCCGGTCTCGAGGTGGACGACGTCGACCTGGCCCAGGCGGTGCGACGAGGCCAGGGATCGGCTCGTGACGCACTGTCGGCCCTGGAGCAGATCGTGGCCGCCGGCGGGGGGCTCGACGACGACGCCGCCATCGACGAGATGGCCGAGGCCCTGTGCGAGCACGACTCCGGTCGAGCCCTTGTGGCGCTGGCCTCGGCCTGCACCGCCGGGCGCGACCCCCGCCACCTGGGCGAGGCGTTGCTCGCCCACCTGCGTGACGTCTTCTTGTCGATCGTGGCCGTGGAGGTGGTGTCGCTCCCCGACGCCGCCCTGGAGATGGTGTCCGACCAGGGCCGTCGTCTGGGCGCCGCCGCCACCGTGCGCGCCCTGGACGCCCTGGGCGAGGCCCTGTTGGCCATGCGGGAGGCCTCCGACCCCAGAGTGGTGCTAGAGGTTGCCCTGGTACGGGTCACCCGACCGGAGGCTGACGCCTCTCCGTCCGCCCTCCTCGAGCGCGTCGAGCGCCTCGAACGGCGCATGCGGGGCGGGGCGGCGACTATCGCCGACGGGGCTGGTCCAACGCTGCCCTCGTCCCCACCGGCGGCACCGGCGGGTTCGGCTCGCGAGCACGCCCGCCAGGCCGTCACCGAGGTGATGTCGACCGCCGCCGACCCCTCCCCGGCGCCGGGTCCGGGGGCGGCCGAGCCCAGCCCAGTTGGAGGCGCCGGCGCTGGTGAGTCCCGGCGAGCGTTGGGGTCCCTTCGACGCAACCCGACGCCACCGCCGGCGGACGAGCTCCCGCCGCGCTCTCCCGCCCCGATGCCGACCATCCCGACGCCGCCGTCGGCCGTCCCGACGCCGGATCCGGCCGTTCTGTCGCCTCCGGAGGGTGACGGCGACGGCCCTGCGCTGCCGACTCGCCAGGAGCTGACCCTGGCCTGGGCCGACCACGTCCTCGGTGGCTTGCGCCCGGTGGCCAGGGGACTCTTCGGGGCCGGTCGCTTCGCCGCAGTCGACCAGGGCGTCGTTACCTTCGCCGTTCCCACTGACGCCATGCGGCGGAAGTGCGAGGGTCGACGTCACGAGGTGGAGGCGGCGCTGGCGGCCCACTTTGGCCGTCCCGTCCCCCTGAAGCTGGCGGTTGACGACTCGACGGCTGCACAGATGGCCGACGGCGGGGCGCCGGGCGACTCCCTCGCCGAGGCTGTCGACGTCGACGACCTGCGGGATGCCCCTCCTGACCCTCGCAGCGGCCTCGACCGTCTGGCCCAGGCCTTCCCCGGTGTCGAGATCGTCGATGAGTCGTCGCCGGGCTCCGGCCCCGGTAGCCGGTAGCCGGTAGCCTTCCGCGGATGTCCGACCAACCCGATCTCGGCCAGCTCATGGCCCAGGCCCAGCAGATGCAAGAGCAGCTCCTGGCTGCCAAGGCCGAGGCGGCCGAGCAGGTCGTCCAGGGCCAGGCCGGTGGCGGGGCGGTGCAGGTGGAGGTCACCGGCGGCATGGAGTTCCGCTCGGTCACCATCGACCCCGCCGCGGTCAACCCCGATGACGTGGAGATGTTGCAGGATCTGGTGCTCGCCGCCCTCCACGACGCCATGGCCAGGGTGGGGGAGATCCAGCAGGGGGTGACCTCCGGGCTCGGCCTCGGCGGCGGCCTCGGCGGGCTGCTCGGCTGACGGCTCGGTGTACGCCGGCCCCGTCCAGGACCTCATCGAGGAGTTCGGCCGGCTGCCCGGCATCGGACCCAAGTCGGCCCAGCGCATCGTCTTCCACCTCCTCAAGGTCCCCAAGGAGGACGCCAGGCGCCTGGCCCGGGCCATCACCGAGATGAAGGAGCGGGTGGCGTTCTGCGCCCGATGCTTCAACGTGGCCGAAGGCGAGGAGTGCGGCGTGTGCGCCGATCCCCGCCGAGACAGCCATCTGCTGTGCGTGGTCGAGGAGCCCCGGGACATCGTGGCGGTGGAGAAGACCCACGAGTTCCGGGGTCGTTACCACGTCCTCCAAGGCGCCATCAGCCCCATCGAGGGGATCGGGCCCGACCAGCTCAAGGTCCGGGAGCTGTTGGCTCGCCTGGAGCCCGAGGCGGTCAGCGAGGTCATCCTCTGCACCAACCCCAACATCGAGGGGGAGGCCACGGCCATGTACCTGGCCCGCCTGCTCCACCCTCTCGGGGTGAAGGTGACCCGCATCGCCAGCGGCCTGCCCGTGGGGGGCGACCTCGAGTACGCCGACGAGCTGACCCTCGGTCGTGCCCTGGAGGGCCGCCGGGAGGTGGAGGCCTGAGATGCCCGGCGCGCTCGATGATAGATGTCGCACCCCGCTGACAGTCTCGTGTGCGTGACTACGGATATTCCGGACTTTCGCGCACGAGACGTCGCTGACCTGGCTGCTGAGCGCCACGGACTGGTGACGCTTGACGAGCTCAGGGCCCTCGGTCTCGCGGCCTCGTCTGTCAGCGACCGGCGGCGAGTCGATCGGCTGGTGCGGCTCGCCCCCCGCGTCTACCTCGTGCCCGAGCTGCTCGACGACCGCTCGGAACTGGCCGCGGCGTGCTTGTCATCCCCCGGTGCCGTGGCTTCGCACCGGGCCGCCGCCGAGCTCTGGGGCCTGGACGGGACGGACGTGCAGGTCGTCGAAGTGACGGTGCCCCACGGGGTGACGCTTCGCCGCGGTCTCACCCACCGGAGCAACGACCTGGCCGACTTCGAGGTGGTCGTCCAGGACGGCGTCCCCTGCACCGACCCCACCCGCACGTTGATCGACCTGGGAGCGGTGGTGGCGGACGACGTGGTCGAGCGGGCCCTCGAGTCGGCCCTGCGCCAGAGGTTGGCGAGCCTGGCCGCCTCCGGTGGCGCATGGAGGCGCGGCCCGCCCGGGGCGCCCCGGTCCACCGTCGCTGCGGCGGGCCCTGGCCCGAAGACCAAAGGGCGCACCACCCACCGAGAGCGACCTGGAGACGCTGTTCCTCCAGTGCCTGCGGGCTGGCGGCGTGCGCCCCCCAGTGCGCCAGCACCGGGTGCGCCTGCCCGAGGGCAAATGGGTGCGCCTCGACGACGCCTACCCTGATGAGCGGTTGTTCGTCGAGCTCGACGGGTGGGCGACCCACGGCACCAAGCGGGCCTTCACCAACGACCGCCGGCGCCAGAACCAAGTCGTGCTCCTGGGCTGGCGCCCGCTGCGCTTCACCTGGACCGACGTCACCCGCGATCCCGGCCGGGTGGCTTCCGAGGTGGGCGCCGCCCTCGGTCAGGTTCACACCGGATGACTGATGTCACACCCCCTCGGTAGGGTTCCGTCCATGACACGAGGTTGTGGCCGGCAGCCGCTTCGCCGTACGATGACGGTCCCATACGCCCCTGCCCCCGCTGGGGGCCCCGAGCGCCCGACGCCGGGTCCACAGGAGGTATCGCTGCACATGCGGCCCTATGAAGTAATGGTGATCCTCGACGCCACCCTCGAGGAATCGGCGGTGCAGGCGGTGGTCAACCGCACCACCGAATCGCTGGAGGCCCTGGGTGGCAAGGTCGGGCGGGTCGACAAGTGGGGCAAGCGCCGCTTCGCCTACGAGATCAACCACCGTACCGAGGGCTACTACCTGCTCCTCGAGGTCACGGCCGACGCCAGTGGCGTCACGGAGCTCGACCGAACCCTCCGCCTTGTCGACGAGGTCGTTCGTCACAAGATCGTCCGCATGCCCGAGCACGGGGGGGCCAGGGTGACCAAGCCCCGCTCCAGCGCGCTTGCCGGCTCCGGGCCCGACCATGACGCGTCAAGATGACGCACATCGCTGACAGGACAAGGAAGACACGACATGCCCGGTAACAACGTCACTCTGGTAGGCAACGTCACTCGCGACCCTGAGTTGCGATACACCGCATCGGGCCAGGCCATGGCCAAGTTCGGTCTCGCCGTGAACCGTCGGTGGCAGAACCGCCAGACCCAGGCGTGGGAGGAAGCCACCAGCTTCTTCGACGTCGTGGCTTGGCGGGAGATGGCCGAGAACGTGGGTGAATCGCTGCAGAAGGGGTCTCGAATCGTCGTCACTGGCCGCTTGGAGCAGCGCTCGTGGGAGAGCCAGGAGGGCGACAAGCGCTCGGTGGTGGAGGTCGTCGCCGACGAGATCGGTCCCAGCCTGCGGTGGGCCACCGCCACCGTGGTCAAGAACGAGCGCCGGAGCGGCGATGTTGGCGGTTCCGGTCCGCCACCCCCACGACCGCCGGCATCGGCGCCGGCCAACGCCGGTCCCAGCTACGACGACGAGGAGCCGTTCTGATGGGCCGCAAGTCGAAGGCACAGCCGTCACGGGGCGAACGCAAGCCCAAGGACGGGGGTAAGAAGTTCAAGCAGAAGCCGTGCATGTTCTGCCAGGACCACGTGGAGTGGATCGACTACAAGGACGTGAACCTGCTTCGCCGGTACATGTCCGACCGGGCCAAGATCAAGGCCCGACGGGTCAACGGCAACTGCGTGCAGCACCAGAGCGACGTGGCCATGGCCATAAAGACGGCTCGTGAGTTGGCTCTGCTCCCCTTCGCCATCAAGGTCACCAGCAGCCGGGGAGGCCGTGGCGGCGGAGGGCGCGGGCGCGACCGCGACGATCGCCCCAACCGCGATGACCGTCCAAGCCGAGACGATCGCCCACCTCGTCCGGGGCCGGGCAACGCCCCGCCGCCCACGGCCGCCCGCAGCGGGGCGCCAGCAGGCACGGGCGAGAGCCCGGTTGGCGCTGAGGTGGGGTCGGCGTGAGGCGCCACGCCGACCTGAGGGAGGGAGCCTCAGGATGAAGATCATCCTTCGTACTGATGTGGACAACGTCGGCAAGCGGGGCGACATCCTGGTCGTCGCCGACGGCTACGCCCGCAACTATCTGGTGCCCCGAGGCATGGCCATGCCGGCGAGCAAGGGCACGCTCGGCCAGGCCGGCGCCATGCGTCGCTCTCGTGACGTCAAGGACGCCGCCGCCCGGTCCGGCGCCGAGGACATCGCTCGCAAGCTGGTGCCAGCGGTGATCCAGATGGACGCTCGAGCGGGGAGTGAGGGCAAGCTCTTCGGCTCGGTGACCACCACTGACGTCGCCGCTGCCGTGCTCTACCAGACAGGCATTGAGCTCGATCGCCGCAAGATGCACCTTGATGAGCCCATCCGGGAGGTGGGCACCCACCGGGTGCTGGTGAAGCTTCACGCTGACGTCGAGTTCCCCGTCACCATCGAGGTCGCTCCCGCCTGATCCCTGTCGTCGAGATCAGCCGCCGCGTTCTTCGCCGGCAGTCGGTTCGACCTCCGTACTTCTGTCTGGCGAGACCCATCGACCCACCGCGCCGCGGGGTCCGCCAGCGTGGCTCTTGGCGACGTCATGCTGGTGGCGATGATGGCGCAGTGATGTGGTCCGGTTCTTCCGGCACGGGAACGAGGCGGCGATCGCCTCGGCTGTCCACAGCCCGTCCACTGACAAGTCACAGCGTTGTGCCCCTGGCACCCCACAGGCCCCAGGAAGGAGGCTGAGGCATGGCCGTCGCCGAGGTTCCGTCCACCCACGGTCGCGGTGACGGCAGGGTGCCGCCCTACAACCTTGAGGCCGAGGAGTCGCTGCTCGGCGCCATGCTGTTGAGCAAGGACGCCATCGTGGCCGCCTCGGAGCTGGGCGTCTCCGCCAACGACTTCTACAAGCCGGTCCACGCCCACGTGTTCGACGCCATCACCTCGCTCTACAGCGCAGGTGAACCGGCCGATCCGGTCACCGTGGCTGAGGAGCTGCGGCGGGCGGGCTTGCTGGGCGACATGGGTGGCTCGGGTCTGTTGGTGACACTCCAGGTCCGTACCCCAGCCACCTCCAGCGCGGCGCGCTACGCCCGCATCGTCACCGAGCACGCCCTGCTGCGGCGGCTCATCGCTGTAGCCGGCGAGATCGCCGAGATGGGCTACCGGGTTCCCGACGACGTGGCCGAGACCGTCGACCGGGCCGAGGCCATGGTCTTCGACGTGGCCCAGCACAGGGTGAGCGACTCCATGGCGCCGATCCGCGACCTGCTCGACCACAGCCTCACCCGTCTCGAGATGCTCTACGAGAAGGGCGATTCGATTACCGGGATCCCCACCGGCTACCACGGCCTGGACGAGCTGATGTCGGGGTTGCAGCCGTCGAGCCTGGTGATCGTCGGCGCCCGCCCGGCCACCGGCAAGTGCCTCACCGGCGACACCTTGCTCACCGACCCGCGGACCGGAGGGCGTATCGCCTTGGCCGAGCTCTACCGCCGAGGGCGGCGGGGGGCGCCGGTCGAAGTCACCAGCTTGGGGACCGTCGACCAGCAACTCCACGTCCGACGTCCGAGCGCCTACGTCGACGACGGGGTTCGGCCGGTGTTCAAGGTCAGGACCAGGCTGGGGCGAGAGGTCTGCACCACCGCCGCCCATCCCTTCCTGACCCCGACAGGCTGGCGCCCTCTGGCTGAGGTAGCCGTGGGCACCACCATCGCCGTGCCCGGCCAGCTTCCTGTGTTCGGCGACCAGGCCCGGCCCGAGGCTGAGGTGGTGGTGCTGGCCTACCTCCTGAGCGACGCATCCCACACCGGCGCATCGGTGCGGTTCACCACCAACTCCAGTGCAGTGATGGCCGACCTGGAGCACCACGCTCGAGCCCTCGGTACCGATCCGGTGCGGGAGCGGGGGCCAGGGCCGTCGTCCACCTGTTCCCTGACGCCACCCGGCGAACGGCGCAGTGCCGTGGTCAAGGCCATGATCGAGCACGGCATGGTGGGCACGAGCGCCCACCATCGGTCGGCGCCCGACGCCGTGTTCGAACTGCCCCGGCCCCAGTTGGCCCTGTTCCTCAACCGGCTGTTGGGGGCGGACGGGTCGGCCTGGTGGTCGAACAGGGAGGGCGGAAGCGCCTGCATCTCCTACTGCAGCCTGTCGCCTCGCCTGGTAGCCGACGTCGCCCACCTCCTGCTGCGGTTTGGGATCAACGCCCGCGTGCGGCGACGGGTCATCGACCGACAGGGCTGGCGGGGGCCGGGACACGAGCTGGAGGTGACCTCGGTGGCGGAGATCCGGCGTCTGGCCGCCGAGATCGGCATGTTCTCCAAGGAGTCGGCGCTCGCCAACCTGCTCCAACACGTCGGCCACCAGCAGCGTGCACAGGTTGGGGCTACGGCTGTTCAGGGCGGTGGGATGGCCGTCCGTCAGCGCGTGGTCAGCCAGCGCTTGACGGCGGTGGGTGGGAGAGGATCGGCGGTTGGCGCAGTGCTGACCGCGGAGGAGGGGGACGACGAGGAGGGCGACGACGAGGGGGCGGACGACGGGGTGGGCGCAAGCCATCAAGTCGTCCTGAGGGAAGAAGCTGCGCCGGTCGTCGTCTGGGACGAGATCATGGCCATCGACGCCGCCGGTGACGCCGAGGTCTACGACCTGACCGTGCCTGGCGACCACAACTTCGTGGCCGCCGACATCTTCGTCCACAACACCGCCTTCGCCCTGGGCATGGCCGCCCACGCCGCCCTCGAGGTCAACCAGCCGGTGCTGTTCTTCTCCCTGGAGATGAGTCACCTGGAGATCACCCAGCGGCTGCTGGCCGCTGAGGCCAGGGTCGACAGCACCCGAATGCGCAACGGCAAGCTGATGGAGACCGACTGGACCAAGATCAGCCATGCCATCGGGCGCCTCGCTGAGGCACCGCTCTACATCGACGACAACCCCCGAGCGACGGTGCTGGAGATCCGGGCCAAGTCCCGCAGGCTCAAGTCCAGGTTGGGGGGACTGGGCATGGTCGTGGTCGATTACCTCCAGCTCATGACCGGTCGCGACCGGGCCGAGAACCGCCAGGTGGAGGTCTCGGAGATCAGCCGGGGGCTAAAGGTGTTGGCCCGGGAGATCCAGACCCCCGTGGTCGCTCTGTCCCAGCTCTCCCGCGGCCTCGAGCTCCGGGCCGACAAGCGTCCCATGTTGGCGGACCTGCGCGAGAGCGGGTGCCTGACCGCTGACGCCCGGGTGCTGCGAGCCGACACCGGCGCCGAGGTCACCATGGGTGAGCTCCTGCGCAGTGGGGAGCGCGACATCCCGGTGTGGACCCTCGACCGTCACCTGGCCCTTGTGCCGGGGACCATGGACCGGGTCTTCCCAAGTGGGGTCAAGCAGGTCTACGAGCTGCGACTGGCGTCGGGACGGCGGGTCAAGGCCAGCGCCAACCACCCCTTCCTGGCCGCCACCGGGTGGCTGCGTCTCGACGAGCTGCGCCTGGGCACCCGCATCGCCACCCCCCGGCGCCTGCCACCGCCGGCACTGCTTCGGTCGTGGGGTGACGAAGAAGTGGCGTCAGCGGCAGCACAGCTGACCTGGGAGGTGACCGGTTGCTCCAGCCCCTCCGTCGAGCTGCGACAGGTCCTGGGCCCGATGTTCTCGCTTCCCGCCCGCCAGCTCGTCGGCTTCGTCCGCCGGCTCTGGCCGAGCACCAGCTACCACGTCGACCAGCGAGGTCGGCTGGTCCCGCGTCTGGCGTCGTCCAGTCGAGGGCTCCTCGACGACGTGCAGCTCCTGCTCCTGCGCCTGGAGATCCAGTGCAGGGTCACCTGGAACGCTCAGACGGGCACCGCCCACCTGCACATCGACGGCGACGAGAGCCGTAGCCGGTTCCTACACCTCATGGGGGGTGCAGCGCCGTTCCGAGCTGGCTCCCCAGACCGCGACCTTCCTCCCGGCCGTGCCCGGTCGGCTCGGGCACCGGTGCTGGCGTCGGCGCTGGTAGGTGGTGGACCGGCGCCGTTGGCGGCGACCGACGGCGGCCCTCCCGGCGCTGACCGCCTGAGCCGGCTGGCCCGAGTGGCCGCCCTGCTCGACGATCCCGAGCTCGACCGTCGTGCCCGTGCCGATGTGGCGTGGGACGCGGTCGTGGCCGTGGACGCTCTTGGCCAAGAGCCGGTCTACGACGCCTGCGTACCCGAGACCCATAACTTCGTGGCCAACGGGATCGTCGTCGAGAACAGCCTCGAGCAGGACGCCGACGTGGTTATCTTCTTGTACCGCGACGAGCTCTATCATCCGGAGTCGCCTGACCGGGGTACGGCAGAGGTGCTGGTGGCCAAGCACCGCTCGGGGCCGACGGGCATGGAGCGCCTGGCCTTCCTCGACCGCTACACCCGCTTCGCCAACATGGCCAAAGGGATCTGAGGCGTGTAGCGACGGACTGTGGTGGCGTGGCGTCGCTGAGACACAGCCGTATAGTGTCAAGAGCGTATGCACCGACGCCATGCCCTTTCCTGCCTCTTGGTGGTGTTTGTGCTCTTGGCATCGTGCAGCGGAGGTCAGGGAGGGTTCCTCTCCCGAGCTCCCGAGGAGTCGAGCAAGCCCCAGGGCGGAGCGTTCTGCGGCCCGTTGGCCCAGCTGAACAGCGCCAAGCTGGATCTGATCCGCAGGGCCACCTCCAGCCTGGAGATCGAGTCGACGGTGAAGAAGATCCGGGGTCTGCAAGAGAAGATCAGTGCCGAAGCTCCACCAGAGGTGCGCGACGACGTCCGGCTCACGGTCGGGGTCTACAGCGGTTACCTCGACGTGCTGGAAAGCGAGGGCTACGCAAAGGCGCCGATGAAGGACATCACCTCGGACTCGTTCAACAAGGCTGAGCTGGCACTTTTGTCGTACTGCTTCCAGAACCCGACGAGGTGATGCATGTTTGGAGCGGACCTGCTGCCCTTGCTCGTGCTCGCCCTCGGGGCCGCCCTGGTGGGGGGCAACGTCCTCGCCCTACTCCGACCGCCAAGTTCTCGGGCTGAAGGTGATCTGGAACGGCCGCCGCCGACCCGCAGCGCCGTGATGATCGCCATCGGCCTCGTCGCTGCGGTATGGGCACTGGCCACCCTCATCAGCTGACCCGATGGGCCGGGCCAGCTCTGGCCGTCGACTGGATGCGTGCTCTAGGGACTGCTACCAGGAGAGGATGAGCCGGCCGCACATCGAGCAGCACCAGTCGGTGTCGCGGAGGCGGTCCTGCCAGCCGGGCGGAAGCTCCTGGACGCTCCTGCACCCCCGGCACGTGAGTTGGTTGGTGATGAGCGCCTGGGCCAAGCCGAAGCCGACCTTCTCGGTGCCCTTGACGGTGGGGCGGGCGTAGCCGGGCGGCACCGACTGGCGGACGGCGGCCCGGTTGGCCTGGGCGGCCCGGGCCTGGGCGGTGTGCTGGCGGGAGGCACGATTGGCCCGCTGGCGGGCCTCGAACCCGGCGTTGGGATCGGGGGACATGGACGACTGGATGCGGCTCTGCGGGGTGGGGGCGAGCCAGTCCCCCTTCTTCAAGGTGAAGAAGGCCTGGTTCAGCGCCCGCATTCGCTGCTCGGCCTCACGACGCACCGGCTCGGGGCTGTCGCTGTGGCGGTCGGGGTGGAAGATCTGCGCCTGGGCCCGGTAGGCGGCGGTGACCTCCTCCAGCGTGGCCAGCCGGGTCACCCCGAGGA
>JBPCJK010000188.1:0-5832 GCA_051005375.1 Acidimicrobiales bacterium | reverse complement strand
GTGCATGGCCACCTCGTTGGCCAGCAGCCGACCGGTGACGGTGAGGGCGAGGCGGTCCTGTTGATCCTCGACAAGACCCTCGAGCCCGTCGGCATCGAGCGCGTCGGCGGGGACGCCGTCGCTGGTGCGCAGCGCCAGCTGGAGCCGCTCGAGCCGGCGCTGGCCGGCGTCGAGGCGCTCGTCGGCGGCCTGCACCGACTGACCGGCATCCAGCAGAGCGAGGTAGCGCTCAGGGGTGCGGACGTTCCACCACCGCCGCCCACCGGCATGGGAATGGGCGGCGCACCCGAAGCCCCGGTAGTCGCCCTGCGACCAGTAGCAGAGGTTGTGGCGGCACTGGTGCCCTGGACGGGACCAGTTGGAGATCTCGTAGCTGGCCAGGCCGGCGTGGCTCAATGTCGCCTCGGCCATCAGGTACTTGTCAGCCTGGTCATCGTCGTCGGGGTACCGGGCCGGGTCATCAGCCAGCGGTGTGCCCCGCTCCACCGTCAACCCGTAGGCACTGACATGGGGCGGACCGAGGGCGAGTGCGGCGTCGAGGGTCACCTGCCAGTCCTCCACGGTCTCCCCCACGGCCCCGTAGATCAAGTCGAGGTTCCAAGAGGGAAAGCCGGCGGCCACCACCGCCGCCGCCGCCGCCACCACGGAAGGCCCATCGTGGCTACGGCCGAGAGCGGCGAGGACGGTGGGCACCATGGACTGGGCCCCGAGGGAGATGCGGTTGACGCCTGCGCTGCGGTAGGCGTCAAGCCGCCTGGCGTCCACGGTGTCGGGGTTGCACTCCACGCTGACCTCCGCCCCCGAAGCCAGGGGCACCAGCTCAAGGATGGCTCGGAGCTGGGCGGGGCTGAGCAGCGAAGGTGTCCCTCCCCCGAAGAAGACGCTGGTGGCCGGGGGCAGGCCAGCGAAGACCGCCGCTTCCACCTCCCGCCGCACCCCGTCGGCATAGGCGCCGATCAGGTGGCTGCGGTCGTCCCATGTGGCGAAGGCGCAGTAGTCACAGCGCCGCAGGCAGAAGGGAACGTGGACGTAGACCCCGAACGTCGCCGCCGAGCTCAACGACCGGGAGGAGTGGCGAACCTCTGGTTCGACGGCGACTCAATCAAGGCGTGAGGCGGAGGTCGAGCTCATCAAGACGACCGCGCGCGTCGTCGGGGGTGATGTCGAGCAGGCAGGCGACAGCCCGCAGGTCGTCGCGCCTGATGGTGAGCATCCTGCCGTTGAAGTCGCCGCGCTGGACCTGGATCATGGACAGGTACCGCCCCAGGAGCTCCGCCTCGGCCGTCTGGAGCACTCCCAGGCGCATCAGGTCGATGGTGACGGGACCATCACCGTCGAGGCTGCGGCGAGCCATGACGGCGCCATCCCCGAGCTCGATGACCGGCTCCTTGGCGTCGCCGTCACGGGGCAGCAACTGGTCGACCGGCACCCGGTAGAACTGGGATAGGCGCTGCAGCCGGGGCACCGAGATGGCCCGCTCACCCCGCTCGTAGGCGCCCAGCACCGACGCCTTGAACTCGCTGCCGGAGCTGGCCTCGACCTCCTGAAGGGACAACCGCTTCTGCTTGCGGATGGACCGCAGCCGGCTCCCCACCTTCACCGCGTAGCTGGGGTCGACGCCGTCGTCCGCCTCCACCTTGTTGTCGACGCCCATGATCGGCTTTCTCCTACCTGTGTGCCAGCCCTGCCTGGTTCGCCGTACCCCCTCTGGCAGGATACGCGACGGAGGGTGGTCCCGACAACGGGTTCCACCACGAACCGTCAGCTTTCCTCACGTTGTGAGATTGCCGCCGAGGTCTCGTTCCGGCCGATCTCGTGGCGACGAAGCAGGGGCCCGGGGAGGACCAGGCCGTCACGCAGGGCCACCAGCAAGGCGCCAGCAGCCATGGCGGCGGTCTCCGCCCGCAGCACGTGGGGACCGAGGCCGATCCTCGGGAGATCCCGGTCCAACTCCTCGGGCGCCCACCCTCCCTCGGGGCCCACCAGCACCACCGGCCAGGCCAGTGAGGGTGGGGCGCCCCCAGGGTGGGCCAGGGCCACTCCGGCCCCGGCGGCCAAGCTGGCGAAGTCGGTGGTGCTGTCGACCTCGGGCAGGTACACGCGGCGCGACTGCATGGCCGCCTCTCTGGCCACCCGGCGGAGGCGCTCCACGTGGCGCTCGGCCCGCTCCCCCTCCCAGCGGGTCACCGAGCGGGCGGCCACGAAGGGCACGATGCGCTCCACGCCGAGCTCGGTCAGCTTCTGCACGGCCATCTCAGGGCGCCCCGCCTTGGTCAAGGCCACGGCCACCGTCAGCGCCGGACCGGGGGCATCGACCTCGACGGTCTCGCCCCTCGCCTCGAGCTCGCCGCCGCCTCCCATCCGGCAACGGCGCCAGCTACCGGACCCGTCGCTCGCCGTCACGGCGTCGCCCGGGCGGACCCGCAGCACGTGCACGAGGTGGTGACGGTCGCCCGGGCCCAGTTCCGGTACCTCCAGGTCGTCGACGAAGACGTGGGCGGCCTGACGGTCTGGGCCGCCGCCCCGGCTCACCTCCCGGCGCTGGTCACTTGAAGGCGCCGCGGATCCTGGAGAACAGCCCGCTCTCGGGGGGGGCGACCTCCTCGCCCCGACCCTCGGCGAAACGGCGGAGGAGCTCGTCCTCGGCCGGGGTCAGCTCCGTCGGGGTGTCGACCACCACCTGGACGAGCACGTCGCCCCGGCCCCGGCCCTCCACGTGGGGCACGCCCCGGCCCCGCAGCCGGAACACCCGGCCGTTCTGGGTCCCCGGGTGGACCACCAGCTCCTCGGTGCCGTCCAGGGTCTCGAGGCTGAGCTGGGCGCCGAGGGCGGCCTGGGCCACCGGCAGGTGGAGCTGGTGGACCAGGTCGTAGCCCTGGCGCTCGAAGCGCTCGTGGGGTCGCACCCGCAGGTGGACGTAGAGGTCGCCGTTGGGCCCGCCCCTGGCACCCGCCGCCCCCCGTCCGCCCAGGCGCAGGGTGGAGCCGTCGTCGACCCCGGCGGGCACGTCGACCGACCAGGTGCGCTCCTCGGTGCGCCGGCCCTCCCCCCGGCACTGTGGGCACGGGTCGGACACGATGCGGCCCATGCCGCCGCAACGGGGGCACACGCCGGCGGTGACCATCTGGCCGAGGATCGACTGGCGCACCCGGCGGACCTGGCCCGCTCCCCCGCACTCGCCGCAGGTGGTGGGCGAGGTGCCGGGTCGGGCCCCGGTCCCCGTGCAGGTCGAGCACGTGACCGGCAGGCGCAGGGCCACGTCTCGCTTGGCGCCGAACACCGCCTCTTCGAACTCGAGGTCAAGAGCGACCTCCATGTCGGCCCCCCGGGGGGGACCGCCGCCACCCTGGGGCTGGCCGCCGAAGGGACCGGCGCCGCCGAAGAAGGCGTCGAAGATGTCGCCCACACCGCCGCCGAAGGGGCCGCCACCCGCTCCTGCTCCCGCTCCGGTCCGTACGCCCTCGGGGCCGAAGGTGTCATAGCGGCGGCGGCGCTCCGGATCCGACAGGATCTCGTAGGCGACTCCCAGCTCCTTGAACCGCTCCTCGGCGGTGGGATCGTCGTTGGTGTCGGGGTGCAGCTCCCGGGCGGCACGCCGGTAGGCCCGCTTGATGTCATCGGGCGAAGCCGAGTGAGTAACTCCGAGCAACCCGTAGTAATCCTCGGCCATGTCAGCTCTCGCTCAGGCGCCGGCCCAGGCGCTGGCTGACCATCGCCACCGCGGCCAGGGCCTGGGGGTAGTGCATGCGGGTGGGCCCGAGTACGCCGATGACCCCGGCGGCCTCGCCCTCCACCTCGTAGGGGGCCACCACCACCGAGCACTCCAACAGCGGCTCGATGCCGTGCTCGACGCCGATGGCCACGCTCAGACCCCGGTCGAGGACGTCGCGCAACAGGCCGACCACCACGTACTGCTGCTCGAGGATGCCGAGCACCCGACGCACACTGTCGACGGCGTCAAAGGCGGCGACCATGCGGCTGGCACCACCGACGAAGACCTGTCCGGCCTCCTGGCCGATGTCGACGAAGGCGGCGATGGCCTGAGCGCAGACGGCATCGGTGAGGTCGTCACCCGACGACGGGACCGGCGCCAGCGTCGACACGTTGGCGCCGATGAGCAGCCGGGACAGATGGGCGGTGGCGGCGCCGAGCTGGCTGTCACCGACATCGTCGGCCAGCTCGAGCCGGGCCTTGGTGACGGCCCCGTTGGAGAGGACCATCACCGCCAGCGCACCGCGGCCCCCCAGGCCCACGAGCTGGAACGAGCGGATGGTGGCGTCGTCGGGCGGATCCCCCATGACCACGGCGGCGTAGTCGGTCAGCCCCGAGAGCAGGCGGCTGGTGTCGGACAGCATCTCCTCGATTGCCCCGTGGGCCTTGGCGAAGAAGGTGGACACCTGGTGGCGCTGGGCGGCGTCGAGGGGGCCGGGCTGCACCAGGCTGTCGACGAACATGCGGTAACCCTTGTCGGTGGGCACCCTTCCGGCGCTGGTGTGGGGCTGGCGCAGGTACCCCTCCTGTTCTAGGGCGACCATGTCGTTGCGCACCGTGGCCGGCGACACACCGACCCTGGGGATGCGCGCCACATGTCCCGAGCCGACCGGTTGGGCTGTCTCGATGTACTCCTCCACCACTGCCCGGAGGATGGCTGCGCGACGCTCGTCCATGGTTGGCACTCGATGGTACCGACTGCCAAGGCCCGACGGCCGGTCCGTCCCCGACACTCCCTAAGATGACGCAGATGCAGGTCGGGGTGCTCAGCCCGCTCGAGGTCGTCGACGATGGCCAGCGCATCCGCCTCCACGAGCCGGCCTCGGTGGCAGCGGCCGTGCCGGTGGCGGCGGGAGACGACCCCGGCCACGACGCCGAGCACCTACCGGTGCTCACCGGGAGGGACCGATGACCGTCGGCGTCCCCACGACGCTCGACGACCTCCTGAGCGACCCGCACTTCCGTGAGTGCCACGAACGCCCCATCGATGCCTCGCCAGAGGCCGTGTGGACTGCCCTTCACGAGCTACGTCTCGGCGACCTCCGCCTTGCCGGCGCACTCATGGACCTACGCACGCTGCCAGGGCGGATGCTGGGACGTCCACGGCCGACGATGGTGACGGGCCGGTTCTTGGAGGAGGGCCCCGTCCCGGTGCTGCACAGTGAGCGGGGGCGGGCTGTCGTCGCCGGGGGCGTCATGCAACCGTGGAAGCTGCTGGGCGGAGACGAACCGCCCGAGCTGGACGGCCTCGCCCTACTGGCTTTGACCACCCCGGGTGGGTGAAGGTGGGGATGGACTTCGTCCTGAGGGCGGACGGTGACGGCACCCGGCTTACCACCGAGACACGGGTGAAGGCAACCGACGCAACGACACGGCGACGCTTCGGCCGCTACTGGCTGGTGATCCGGGCGGGTTCTGGCCTCATCCGCCGGGAGCTCCTGGGGGCGGTGTCCCGTCAGGCCGAGGTGCTGGACGGGTTGGAGAGCTCGCCTCCCCAGGACAGGAAGAGGCGTAGCTGAGCGTGGCGCTGAGGGCGTCGGTTAGGGTTCGGCCACCGCTGCCGAGGAGAGTTCATGAGCAACGTCCCACCGTCCTCCGACCAGCCGGGGTGGTCCAATGTCCCACAGGGGCAACCCCCACCGGGCTACGGCGCCCCGGGTGCGCCGTACGGCGGGCCGGCCCAGCCCAGCAACGGGCTCGGCATCGCCGCCATGGTCGTCGGCATCGTTGCCTTGGTGCTGTCCTGGATCCCCTTCCTGGGCCTGTTATTGCCCCTAATTGCCTTGGTGCTCGGGGTCATCGGCCTGCTCAAAGCCAACCGGGGAGAGGCCACCAACAAGG
>JBPCJK010000187.1:0-9286 GCA_051005375.1 Acidimicrobiales bacterium | reverse complement strand
TCTAGCGCAAGCTGCCGGCCGCCAGAGGGGGTGCACATCTCTGGCCGCGGCAGTTCCCCGCCGCCGCGGGCGGCCCCGATGGATGGCGGCGTGGGGCGAGCGCGGGCTCGCCCAAGGAAAGTGTTCTGTGCGAAGGGTGCCGGCTCCGCCGGCGCCCGCAGCGCCGTCGACTCGACGCCGAACCTCCGGTTCGGCGTCGATCCCCTACAGGTATGCCCCTCCCGGGCCTTCGGGCTCGGAAGGCAGGCGACCAGGTGGGAGGCCTCGCTGCTGCATCATCTCCTCTAGCTGGGCTCGCGCCGCCATCTGCTGGGCGAACAGGGTGGCCTGAATGCCGTGGAAAAGCCCTTCCAGCCAGCCCACCAGCTGGGCCTGGACAATGCGCAGCTCGGCATCGCTCGGCGTCTGGGCCTCCAGGGGCAGGGTCAGGCGGTCGAGCTCGGCCCGAAGATCGGGCGAGAGACCCTGGGCCAGCTCCTGGACGGAGGTCTCGTAGATCTCCTTGAGCCGGCTCCGGCTGGCTTCGTCGAGGGGAGCGTGACGCACCTCCTCCAGGAGCTGCTTGATCATGGAACCGATGCGCATGACCTTGGCCGGCTGCTCGATCGCCTCCACCTTGGGGTCATCGACCCCGCTGGCCTTGCCGTCATTGGACTGGCCGTCATTGGACTGGCCGTCATTGGACTGGCCCTCGTCGGACTCGAAGCTGGCGCCGAAGCCGTGGTCGTCCGGCTCCGGAACAGGCTGTGACGGGGGGGCCAGCTCGAACTCGTCGTTGGGTCTGACAGCGCGGTCACCGGTCACGCCCCGACCCTGCCCGATCGTCGGGGTCCTACGCCTGCAGGGCCAGCAGCGGAACCCACATCTCGTCGGCGGTGAGCGAGCCGTGTCGAGACTGGAGGCGGTACGGCCCGGTGTCGGCAGGATCCCCGAAGGCAACCGGTTCAAAGGCAGCCAGCAACACGTCACCAAAGCGGGCGGCGGCGGCCTCGCTCACCTTGGGCCCGAACCACTCCTCGGCAATGACCTCGTCCCTCGATCGGACCCATGCCTGGCCCCCATGACGGCTCCGGGCAGCCTCAAGCAGATCGCCGGCCCTCCCGGGACGAGCGTGGAGCCACCGGAAGCGCCCCTCACCCGAGAGCAGCTCCACATGGGCCATCACCTCGACGTCGATGGGCACGATGGCGTCGCCAACCTGCACCTGGCCGTGGTCGGAGGTGACCACCAGGGCCGAATCGAGCGGAAGCACCGCCGCCAGTTCGGCGACCAGGCGGTCGACCGCCATCAGCTCGGCGTCGTAGTGCTCAGCCAGGCCATACTCGTGCGCCACCTTGTCGATGCCGTCGTAGTAGGCGTACACGAAAGGTTCGCCGGCGTTGAGGAGTCGGCGCACCTCCACTACCAGGGTGGAGGGGACCCGCCAGCCATGGAACCGGACGTCGGCCATGTGGGCCGCGGTGAAGCCGCTGCCGGCGAACTCGGCCCGGGTCACGGCGGGAGGCCGTCGGCCTCGAAAGGCGGGGCGGGCCTGGATGTCATCGGGGGGGATGACGCTGCGGGCATCGCCGGCTTTGGTCTGCCAACGAAGCACGTTGAGCACGTCGCCGCGGACGTTGATGCGGTACCCCACCACACCATGCTCTCCGGGAGGACAGCCGAGGGCCAACGAGCTGAGGGCGGTGGCGGTGGTCGAAGGGGCCACGGTGGAGATGGCGCCACCATGCATCCCGGCGAGGGTGGGAGCCAGGTGGCGGCGGTCGCTGAGCTGGTCGAAGCCGAGCCCGTCGAGCACCAGCAACACCACCTGACGAGCTTCGACGGCGACCGCAGGCATCCACGACGGGGTGGCTGTCGTCGGCTCGAGCAGCACCGGCACGACGTTGCTCAAGCAGGCCCCGTCGTAGTCGGGCACGAGGGGTTGGGCGGTGTCTCGGATCGTCTGCGCCCAGCCCATGCTCCAGTCCACCACTTCCTCTAACTGTGGTGCACATCCACCAGGGGCAGCAAGGCTCCACCAGGGGAGATCTGAGCTGAGGCTCCCCTACCATGGGCCAGGTGAAGGTCTCCACCCGGGGCGACTACGCAGCGCGCGCCCTGCTGTCGCTGGCGCTGCACGATGACCCTGGCGACACACCCACCTCGGTGCGAGACATCGCTGAGCGCACTGGCCTCCCTCAGCCCTACCTCGAGCAGATCCTGCTGGCCCTCAAAGGTGCCGGCCTGGTGCGCTCCAAGCGGGGTGTCGGGGGCGGCTACGTGCTGGCCCGCCCGGCGGGGGAGATCACCCTCGGCGAGATCATCAGCGCCGTCGACGGGCCCATCGTGGCTGGAGACTTCGGGCGCCCTCACGAGGACGGTGCCTGCGAGCACGAAGGCCAGTGCGTGCTCCTGGCCATGTGGGCCGACGTCGGTGACCACATGCGCCGCCACCTCGATTCCTTCACCCTGGCGGACTGTGTCCGTTTCGCCGGGGAGCCAGAGGTTCGTCGAAAGTCGTCGGCCAACCAGAAGCTCGCCGACGAGCTGATCGAGCTCCGGCCGGCCGGCCAGGCCGGCCGGCCTTCGCGCTGAGGACCTGCTATCGGCGACCCCGTCCAGGGCCCCCCCGGCGCCTTCGGCGCCTGACCGCTACGACAACTGGGCCAGGACCGCCTCCAGCTCCTCTGGGAGCTGTGACTCGAAGGTGAGGCGCTGGCCCGTGGCCGGATGGTCGAAGGAGAGCCTCTCGGCGTGCAGGAACGGTCGGGACGAACCGGGCCGGTCGTGGTGACCGCCGTAGCGGGGATCGCCCACCACCGGGTGGCCGATGGCGGCCAGGTGGACCCGGATCTGATGGGTCCGCCCCGAGTGGAGCCGACAGGCCGACAGGGACGCCTCGACCGGGTCGTCAAACCTGCGGCGGACCTCGTAGATGGTACGGGCCTCCCGACCACGACTCGACACCACCATGCGGGTGGGGTCACGACGCGACCGCCCGATGGGGGCGTCGATGACCCCCTTCGCCGGTTCCAGCCTGCCCCACACCAGCGCCACGTAGCGCCGATCGACGACCCGAGCCGCCAACTGGGCGACGAGGCCGCTGTAGGCCGCAGGGCAACGGGCCACCACGAGCAGCCCAGAGGTTCCCTTGTCCAATCGGTGGACCACCCCAGGCCGGCCGTTCTGGCCCACGCCGGCGATCTCGGGGTAGCGGGCCAGGAGGGCCTGGGCCAGGGTCCCGTGGTCGTTGCCAGCCCCGGGGTGGACCACCAGCCCCGACGGCTTGTCGATGACGACCACGTCGTCATCGGCGTAGACGACTTCGAGCTCGACCTCGGGAGCCGGCACCGCGGCCACGTCGGTAGGCGACGGCACCTCGACCTCGACCGAGCTGCCCGCTCGCACCTTGATCGACCGGGTCGTGAGCACCCGTCCGTCGAGACGAACGGCGCCCAGTTCCACCAGGTCGGCGACAGTCGCCCGAGGCAGGCCGGTGAGCATGGCGACCACCCGGTCGACCCGCTCCCCGGAGAGGGCCTCAGGAACCAGTTCCCTCATCGACCGTCGACCTGCGTCGTGATCCCGGCCTGCGGCGGAGGGGTGACCAATCCCGGGTCATGCCAGGCGGCGAGGGCCAGCAGCAGCGCACCCACGGTGATGGCCGAGTCAGCCAGGTTAAACACCGGCCACCATCGGAGGTCGATGAAGTCGACGACGGCCCCCCCGAGGAACCCTCCCCCGGCCCGTAGCGACCGGTCCAGCAGGTTCCCTATGGCTCCACCGAGCACAAGACCCAGGCTGAGGCGTGTCCAGGTTCCCTCCACGGCACCGCCTGCGCGCAGCAGGACCACGACCACCACCACGGCAAGGATGGCGATGACGGGGGCGAAGCGCGAGCCGAAGCCGAAGGCCGTACCGCTGTTGAAGATCAGCCGAAACCGTAGGGTCCAGGCGACATCGATGCTTCGGCTGCCGTCGAGCGCACGCAAGGCCCACCACTTGGTGGTCTGGTCGGTGAGCACCACGACCGTGGCCACCAAAGCCACCAGCGCCCACCGCTGAGGCCGACCCTCAGATCCGCGCTTGCTCTTGGGCTCCTTACCGGCGACTGAGCCCCCCGCTCTTGCACTTGACGCACAGGGCGGCGTGCGGCAGCGCCCTCATCCGCTCTCTCGGGATCGCTTCGCCGCAACGATCGCATATCCCGTAGATGCCCTGGTCGATCTTGGCCAGCGCCCGGTCGATCTCCTCGACCGAGGCCATGGCCTGCGCCGACAGCACCAGGTCCCTTTCCCGCTCGACGTTCATTGAATCCCCCTCGCCCGATTCCTCATCGAACTGCACATCGCCCGGTTCCCGGTCCTGGGCCAGCTGCTCGGCCTCAGCCCGCAGGGACGAAGCCGACCGCGTGTACGCCTCCCGTTCAGCCAACAACGCCTGTCGCTGGTCTCGGAAGAACCCGTCGGCGTCACTGTCCGCCATCGAACCATCCGACGGTGACCCATCAGCCTCAGTCGCCGTCGTCGCCGCCGTCTTCGTCGCCGTCTTCGTCGCCGTCGTCTTGGCCGTGGCCTTTGGGCTGGTCTTGGTCGTGGTCTTGGTCTTGGGCTTGGTCTTGGGCTTGGCCGCAGCCGGGCGCACCTTGGTCGTCGCCTTGGTCGTTGAACCAGTCTCGGCCGACCTCGCCTTCAACGTGATCTTGGTCGACTTGGTCGACTTGGTCTTGGGAGTCGTGGCGGCGCTCGCCGATTCGGCTCCGCCAGCCGACCCCGACTTCGTGGTCCTCGCCGCCGTCGCCTTGGTCACCGTTGTCCCCTTGGTCGTCTGATCTACTGGTGCACCTGCCCGGATAGGCCGCAAGCCGGCCTGCGTGGGCGTACCGGGGTTGCTGGAGGTCGTGGCTCTGGGCACCGCTGGCCTCCGCGCCCCCGACGAAGGGTCGCGGAATGTACCAGCCACCAGCGCCAACGGCAACGCCGTCAGGGGCGGCGCTCGGAGGCCGGGGATCGCAGAATCGACGCAAGACCCGCTCGATCTGCTCACCCAACTCGTCGGGCCTCACCCCGATGATCGCCACTCGCTTGGAGCGGCTGGTCTCGCCTGCCACCACCACGACAGCGGACGGCTTCACCTGGAAGGTGTCGGCCAGCAGCTGGACGCACGCCTGGTTGGCTCGCCCACGGGTGGGAGGTGCGGCGACTCGTACCTTGAGGGCATCACCATGACGGCCCATGATCTCCGACCGTCCGGCGCCGGGGTGGACGTGGAGGCGCAGGACGACCTTCCCGTCGCCGTCCACGTCAAAGAGCTCGTCGACCACGATCCCACCGTACCGGGCGCTGCAGCACGACCTTCCCCCTACGCTGGCGCCATGTCCTTCGGCCCGGTGGAACCCCTCGATCTGGCCGCCCTCGAGCAGCGCATCTTCGACCGCTGGTGCGCCCACGACGTGGTCGAGCACGTCCGGCGCCTCCGCCAGGACGGCGAACCATGGATCTTCTACGAGGGACCGCCCACGGCCAACGGCCGCCCCGGCCTCCACCACGTGTGGCCCAGGGTCTTCAAGGACCTGTACCCGCGCTTTCAGACCATGCGAGGAAAGCAGGTGCCCCGCAAGGGAGGTTGGGACTGTCACGGGCTGCCGGTGGAGCTGGAGGTGGAAAAGGAGCTCGGTTTGAGCTCCAAAGCTCAGATCGAGGAGTTCGGCATCGCCGAGTTCAATGCGCGATGCCGAGCGTCGGTGACGCGCTACGTCGACGACTTCATCTCCCTCACCGAACGCTCGGGGGCATGGATCGACACCGCCGACGCCTACTGGACCCTCTCTCGTGACTACATCGAATCGGTGTGGTGGCTGGTCAAGCAACTCTGGGAAAAGGAGCTGCTCTACGAGGGGCACCGGGTCAGCCCCTACTGCCCCCGGTGCGGCACTGCCCTGTCGTCGCACGAGATGGGCCAGCCCGACGTCTACCGGGAGGTGGTCGACCCCTCCATCTTCGTGCGCTTCCCCTTGCGCGACGACGACGCCGACCTGCTGGTGTGGACCACCACGCCGTGGACGCTGGTCTCCAACGTCGCCGTAGCTGTGGGCCCCGAGCTGGCCTACGTCCGGGTCCACCAACCGGAGGGACGCGACCTGATCATGGCCGAGGCCGCCGCCGAGCGCTTCTTCGGAGCTGACGCGCCCTACGACGCCGTGCGCCACCTCCAGGCGGCCGACCTGGTCGGTCGGCGCTACCACCGCCCCTTCACGCTCCTCGACTTCGCCCCGGGCGAGGAGGAGTCCGCCGAGCGGGTGGTGGGGGCGGGTTGGGTCAGCGCCGAGGAAGGCTCCGGTCTGGTGCACCTGGCCCCCGCCTTCGGTGAGGACGACGCTGCCATAGGGCGAGCCGAGCACCTGCCGACGCTCAACCCTGTCGGGCCCGACGGCGCCTTCGACTCCCGAGTTGGGCCTTGGGCTGGCACCAGGGTCAGGCAAGCCGACCGGGGGATCATCGACGATCTCACCGCCCGAGGCCTGCTCGTCCGCGAGCAGGAGCACCTGCACAGCTACCCGCACTGCTGGCGTTGCTCGACCCCGCTCATCTACTGGGCCAAGACGTCGTGGTTCATCCGCACTGCCGAGCAGCGCCATTCCTTGCTGGCGCAGAACGAGCGCATCGCCTGGCATCCCGAGCACATCAAGCACGGACGCTTCGGAAGGTGGCTGGAGGGCAACGTCGACTGGGCGTTGTCGCGCGACCGCTATTGGGGGACGCCGCTTCCCATCTGGCGCTGCCCGCACGGCCACGACACCTGCGTCGGCTCACTGGCCGAGCTGTCGCAGCTGGCCGGCCGAGACCTGGGCGACCTCGACCTCCACCGGCCGGTGGTCGACGAGGTGACGCTGTCGTGTCCCGTCGGCGGCTGCGCCCAGAGCGCTCGACGGCTCCTGCCCGTGCTCGACGCCTGGTTCGACTCGGGGTCGATGCCCTCGGCCCAGTTCCACTACCCCTTCGAGGGCGTCGGTCCCTTGGAGGGTGTCGGGCCCTCAGGCGGTGCCGGAGCCCTCTCCTCGTACCCGGCCGACTTCATCTGCGAGGCCATCGACCAGACCCGGGGTTGGTTCTACTCCCTGCTGGCGGTGAACACCTTGGTGTTCGGCTCGACGCCGTACCGCAACGTCGTGTGCCTGGGTCTGATCGTCGACGGCGAAGGGCACAAGATGTCCAAGTCGCGGGGGAACGTCATCGACCCATACCACGTGTTCGAGACGACGGGCGCCGATGCCCTGCGCTGGTACTTCTTCTCCGCCGGCCAGCCCTGGACACCTCGCCGTGTCTCGGAGGACGGGATCCGGGAGTCGACCCGCCAGACGCTGCTGACGTTGTGGAACGTCTTTTCGTTCTTCGCCACCTACGCCGACCTGGACGGCTTCGAGCACCGCCGGGCCCAACCGGCCGCACCGACCCACGTGCTCGATCACTGGGTGCTGGGAGCGCTCGACGACACCATCGCCGAGGTGACCGCCGCCCTCGAAGACTTCGATGCCCTCAAGGCGTCGACCTCCTTGGCCGCCTTCGTCGACGATCTCTCCAACTGGTATGTGCGGCGCTCACGGCCTCGGTTCTGGCGAGCCTCCGACCCCGCCGCCCACGCCACCTTGTACCGGTGCCTGGTAGTCACGGCCGAGCTCCTCGCACCCTTCTGCCCCTTCCTGGCCGAGGAGATCTGGACCCGGCTGACCGGGGAGCTCTCAGTTCACGCCACCGACTGGCCGGTACCCCTCCATCACGCCCCCAATCCGCTGGCCGCGCCAATGGACGCTGCCCGCCGTCTGGTCGCTCTCGGGCGGGCAGCGCGCACCGACGTAGGGATGAAGGTCCGCCAGCCCCTTCGGCGCGCCCTGCTCCTGCATCCCGGCGTCGTCCTCGATGACGACATCCGAGCCGAGATCGCCGACGAGCTCAACGTCAAGGGTCTCGAAGAGATCGACGCTCTGGGTGGCGTCGTGCAGTGGCAGGTAGTTCCCAACTTTCGCCGCTTGGGGCCCCGTCTGGGGCCAAAGGTCAACCAGCTCAAAGCGGCACTGGCCCAATCCGACGGTTCGAGCTTGCGCGAGGCGTTGGAGCGAGACGGCTACCTGGAGGTCGAGGGCATGAAGCTTGAGGCCGACGACGTGGAGGTCCGAGCCGAGCGCCAGCCTGACATGGCTCTGGCTCAGGACGGTGCATGGGCCGTCGCCCTGGACCTGGAGCTCGACGATGCCCTCTTGACCGAGGGCGCAGCCCGTGAGCTCGTCCGGGCCATCAACGACCTACGCCGGGGTTTGGGTTTCGAGATCGCCGACCGGATCGCAGCGGTCATCGCCACCACCGGCCCCGTGCTGGTCGCCGCCGTAGAGGCTCACCATTCGTGGATCGCAGCTGAGATCCTGGCCACCAGGCTGGAGTTGGCGGACGACGCCGGCGAGGACGCCCGGGTCGTCGACATCGACGGAGCCCCAGTCGCTGTCGCCCTCAGCCGGGTCACCCCCTCAAAGTAGCCTCCCCTGGGCGAACCAAGCGGTTCGTAACGGGGGAGGGCGGCCTACCGGGTGCGCTCCAGGCTCTGCTGCTCGCCCTTGGTTCTGGTCGAGTGAGCCTCAGCGACGGCGTTTAGCGGCCCGCTTGGCCGGAGCCGCCCGCTTGGCCGGAGCCGCCCGCTTGGCCGGAGCCGCCCGCTTGGCCGGAGCCGCCCTCTTGGCCGGTGCCGCCCTCTTGGCCGGTGCCGCCCTCTTGGCCGGTGCGGCCCTCTTGGCCGGTGCGGCCCTCTTGGCCGGTGCGGCCCTCTTGGCCGGCATGGCCTTCCTGGCCGGAGCCGCCTTCTTGGCCGGCAGGGCCTTCTTGGCCGGTGCGGCCCTCTTGGCCGGAGCCGCCCTCTTGGCCGTCCGCCTCGTTGGCGCCCTCCTTGTCGGTGCCGGAGGCTCCACACCAAGCTCTCGGTAGATGGCGGCCAGGACCATGGTGCGGTTGGCGCCTTGCAACTCACGCTGACGAACCAGTTCCAGCTCGTCCTCCGACAGCTCGGCGAGGACGGACCTGATCTCCGGCACCCGAAGTCGGTCGTAGTCGACGATGGGGAAGTATTCCTCGGCCTCGTCCTCCTCCCCTTCTTCTTCGGCTTCTTCGGCTTCTTCGGCTTCTTCGGCTTCTTCGGCGGCGATGGCCCCGATTTCGGGCGCCGGCGCCGCCTCGGGCTCCTCGGAGGGCATGGCCTGACGCAGGGCGTCCAGGCGGTTGAGGATCGCGGCGCGGCTCTTGGTGGCCCGCTCCCGGTCCTCGAC
>JBPCJK010000186.1:0-5630 GCA_051005375.1 Acidimicrobiales bacterium | reverse complement strand
AGCCCCTACGACTCGCTGCTCCGCCGCTGGCTGCCGTCCGACCTCACCCGGGGCCCCGTCGCCGCCTTCGCCGCCCACGCCGGCGTCGGTCCGACCGTCCCCGGAGGTGCGCTGTTCGCCTTCTGGCAGGCCGCCTACCACCTGTTCGGCCAGTGGCATGGCCGGGGCGGCGCCCAGAACCTCACCGACGCCCTCGTCACCCGGCTCACCGCCCTGGGCGGCCAGGTGCGCTGCTCGGCACCGGTCGAACGGATCGACGCCCCCGGCGGCACGGTTCGCGCCGTGGTACTGAAGGGCGGCGAGCGCATCGGCACGTCGTCGGTGATCACCGCCATCAACCCGCAGACCGCGCTCCTGCGGCTCCTCGACCCGCCGCTGGCCGGGTCCGCCGGCGCCGACCTCGCCGCCGCCCGCCGCTCGAACGTCGTGCAGGCGCTGGTGCACGTGGCCACTGCCCGCCTGCCCGCCTACCCCCACAGCCGGCCCGGCGACTGGAACGGACTGCAGAGCTACGTCGACCGCCTCGACGACCTCACCGCGGCCTGGACCCGCTCCGAAGCCGGTCTCCTCCCCGACCCCCTCCCCCTCTACGCCTTCACCCCGTCCGCCCTCGACGGCAGCCTCGCCCCACCCGGCCACCACACCGTCTACCTGGCCTGCCCCGCCGCGCCGTCCCGGGTCGAGGGCGGCTGGCCCGCCCGGCGCGACGAGCTCGTCGAAGCGGCCCTGGAGACCATGGAACGGCGGGCACCCGGGTTCCGGTCCACCATCCAAGGGGTCTGCCCCTGGACCCCCGACGACATGGAGCAGGCCGGGGGGTGGCCCGGCGGGCACCCGATGCACCTCGACATCGCCCTCGACCAGCTCGGCCCGTTCCGGCCCACCCGCCAGCTCGGCCGGTGGCGCACCCCCATCGACGGCCTCTACATCTCCGGCGCCGGCACCAACCCGTCCGGCGGGATCGCCGGCACCCCCGGACGCCAGGCCGCCCGCGCCCTCCTCGCCGACCAGACGAAGTGAACGTCGCGTCTCCCGGCGCCGTATCGGGGTCTCCTGGTTGGCGGCGTCAACGGGGCTTGGAATGCTGCCACTAATCGTTCGAGCCCTGGCACCGGCGGCCGCTCGTCGGGCCAGCCCACGCACAGCCACCCGAGCGTCTCGACACCGGCCGGCAAGTGCACAGCCGGGCCAGGTCCACCGGGTCGAGCAGTGTGACCCAGCCCAGGCCCAACCCCTCGACCCGGCCGGCCAACCACATGTTCTCGATCGCACACGCGCACGACCACACGTCTGCATCCGGGAACGTGGCTCCACCCCCAGAACGCTGCGCCAGATGGCCCCCGAGCGGCGCCATCCGATGCTCCTGGCCGTTCTGGCCGCCGCCCACACCGAGGTCACCGACGAAGTGGTCCGCCTCTTCGACCAGGCGATGGCCGGAACCGACAGCCGGGCCCGCCACCGGGTCGCTGAACGGCAGGCCGCGATGGTCAAGGCCGACGTAGACGCCTGGGGCTTCTGGACGACATCCTCGACGTCGTCTTGGACGAGACCCTCGACGACGCCGCGACGAGACCCTCGACGACGCCGCCGTGCGCGGACTCGGGCAACGACTGGCCGAGGCGGCCCGGAGCGACGACGAGCGTCAGCCCCGAGACAGCGGCCACCTGGGGCTCATGGAGGCCTCCTTCGCCCATGTCCGCGTCTTCGCCCCCCACGTGCTCGCCGGGCTGAGTTTCGCCGCCAGCGTGTCCCCGCACGAGGTCCTCGACGCCGTCGCCCTCCTCCAGGCAATGAACGACGAGGGCCGCCGGCATGCCCCCAACGGCCCCGACCGGGTTCATCTCCGCCCGCTGGCTGCCCTACCTGAACACAGCCCGGGCCGCCGGTGACGAGAACCGGTTCAAGCACTACTGGGAGCTGTGCGTCCTCTTCGCCCTCCAAGGCGGCCCGCGCTCCGGCGAGATCTGGGTCGAAGGCTCCCGCCGCTACGCCAACCCGGCCTCCTGCCTCATCGCCCCGGAGGCCTGGCCCGCACAACGCGACGACCCGCTGGAGCTCACCGGGACTCACCGGTGACGCCAACGCCGCCGGGGTGTGGGCAGCAACGATGATCAATCAGCTCCACTTCTCGTAGCCAGCGAAAGCCAGGCCCTCAGGAGGGGCGGGCTCCGGCTCGCCCCTTCTGGCGTCCGGGCGCGGATGGTCAGGTATGCTTGGCCGTCCGCCAGTCGTTCGTGCGAAGGAGAGTCGCGTGCCCGGCACCGTGGTCGTGGGCACTCAATGGGGCGACGAGGGCAAGGGCAAGCTCACCGACCTGCTCGCCGGCGACATGGACATGGTGGTCCGCTACCAGGGTGGCCACAACGCCGGGCACACCATCGTGGTGGGCGAGCAGCACTTCGCCGTCCGCCTGGTGCCCAGCGGCATCCTCCACCCCGCCACCATGAACGTCATCGGCAACGGCGTGGTGGTCGAACCGCAGGTCCTGCTCGACGAGATCGCCACGCTGGAGTCGCGGGGCATCACCACCGACAACCTGGTGGTCAGCGGCAACGCCCACCTCATCCTCCCCTACCACCAGGAGCTCGACCAGCTGGCCGAGCGCTACCTCGGGCGCAACAAGCTGGGTACCACCAAAGGGGGGATCGGCCCCAGCTACGCCGACAAGGCAGCTCGCATCGGCCTGCGGGTGCAGGACCTGCTCGACCCCAAGATCTTCCGCCAGAAGCTCGACGTGGTGCTCAAGGAGAAGAACGCCGTCCTGGCCAAGGTCTACAACCAGCTCCCACTGTCGGCTGACGACATCGCCGGGAAGTACCTGGACGACATCGCTCCCCGTCTCCGGCATCGCATCGCCGACTCGGTGCACCTGGTTCACGAGGCGCTCGAAGCGGGCAAGGAGGTGATGTTCGAAGGTGCCCAGGCGACCTTCCTCGACCTCGACCACGGCACCTATCCGTTCGTGACCTCGTCGAACCCGGTGGCGGGAGGAGCCTGCGCCGGGGCCGGTGTCGGTCCTCGCCACCTCGACCGCATCATCGGGATCACCAAGGCATACCTGACTCGTGTCGGCTCCGGCCCCTTCCCCACCGAGTTGCACGACGCCGCCGGTGACGTGCTGGTCGAGCGAGGGCGGGAGTGGGGCACCAACACCGGTCGACGCCGGCGAGCGGGGTGGTTCGACGCGGTCATGCTCCGCCACGCCGTGCGGCTGAACAGCCTGACCGACATCTTCTTGACCAAGCTCGACGTCCTCGACCCCCTGGAGGTGATCAACGTGTGCGTGGCCTACGACGTCGACGGCGAGCGCCTTGACCACCTGCCCTACCACCAGTCGGTGTTGCACAAGGTCAGACCCGTCTACGAGCAGCTGGCGGGATGGCAGACCGACTGCTCCGGCGCCACCACCCTCGACGAGTTGCCGCCGGCGGCTCGTGACTACGTGTTGTTCCTCGCCGACCAGGGCGGGGTCCCGATCAGCTACGTCGGGGTGGGGCCGGAACGGCTCCAAACCGTGCACGTGGCCTGATGAGGGTCTGCGTGGTGGGCGGCGGTGGCCGGGAGCACGTCCTGGCCGAGGTCCTGGGCCGGTCCGGTGACGACGTGGTGGTGGTGCCCGGCAACCCCGGCATCCCCGGTTCGGCCGCCGGCGATCCCACCGAGGTGGACGCCGACCTGTTCGTCGTCGGTCCCGAGCAACCGCTGGTGGCGGGTCTGGCCGACCAGTTGCGCGCTGGAGGCCGCCTGGTCTTCGGTCCCGGCGCCGACGGGGCCCGCCTGGAGGGCTCGAAGCAATGGATGAAGGAGGTCTTGGAGGAAGCGGCCGTCCCCACCGCCGCCCACGCCGCCTTCCGCCAGGTCGGGCCGGCCACTGACTTCCTGCGCTCCCTCGACGGCCCCTGGGTGGTCAAGACCGACGGACTGGCCGGGGGCAAGGGCGTGCTCGTCACCGATGACATCCATGAGGCCGTCGACGACGTGGCCGCCAAGTTGTCGGGCATGGCCTTCGGGGATGCCGGGCGCACCGTGGTGATCGAGGAGGGCCTGACCGGTATGGAGCTGTCGGTGTTGGCGGTGTGCGACGGTGACACCGCCGTCGCCCTGGCTCCTGCCCAGGACCACAAGCGGCTGGCCGACGGCGACCGGGGGCCCAACACCGGCGGCATGGGGGCCTACTCGCCGGTGCCCAGCGCGCCGTTCGCGTTGGTCGACGCCGTGCTCGACACCGCCGTGCTGCCGACCCTGCGCGCCCTCCGGGTTCGGGGCATCGACTACCGGGGGGTCCTTTACGCCGGCGTCATGTGCACCCCAGAGGGGCCCAAGGTGCTCGAGTTCAACGTCCGCTTCGGTGACCCCGAGGCCCAGGTGGTGCTGCCCCGACTCAACAGCGATCTGATCGGCCTGCTGGCCGAGGCCGCCGGCGGCCGGCTGCGCACCCAGCCCGCGTTCCGTCCCGACGCCGCCGTGACCGTGGTCTGCGCCGCCGAGGGCTACCCGTCGGCGCCCCGGACCGGCGACCGCATCGAGGGCCTGGAGGAAGCCCGGAGGGTGGAAGGGGTGACCGTCTACTGCGCGGGCGTGGCCGCCACCGCCGGCGCCACCGCTGACGCCGGGGACGGTCTGGTGACCGCCGGAGGGCGGGTGCTCGACGTCACTGCCCTCGCCCCCACGCTGGCCCAGGCCCGGGATCGCGCCTACCAAGCCGTGGGCTGCCTATCGTGGCCCGGCATGCACCACCGAACCGACATCGCAACCGCGGCTGGCTCGCACCTTCCATCGGGCTTCTGGCCCCAGGACACCGCCGGAACGCCGGCGATCTTGGGGTCAGAAGGGCAGGGGGAGAGGTGGCGACGATGACACCGGTGACACCGAAGGTCGCCGTCATCATGGGGTCGGCCAGCGACGCCGGGAAGATGGCACCGGCGACCGAGACGCTCCGGCGCTTCGGCATCGACGTCGACGAGCGGGTGGCCTCGGCCCACCGGAACCCCGAGGCAGTGGCCGAGCTCGCCCGGGGGGCGCGGGCGGCGGGCTTCGGCGCCCTCATCTGCGGGGCCGGCATGGCCGCCCACCTGGCCGGGGTGTGCGCCGCCCACACCACCCTGCCGGTGGTCGGGGTGCCCCTCTCGGGCGGGGCCCTCGGTGGTCTCGACGCCCTCTACGCCACGGTGCAGATGCCCCGAGGTGTGCCGGTGGCGACCGTGGCCATCGACGGGGCCATGAACGCGGCGCTGTTGGTGGTCCAGATGCTGGCCATCACCGATCAACGCCTGGCCACCGCCTTGGCCGACGACCGCAAGGAGCGGGCGGGGGGATGAAGGAGGCCATCCCCAACGTCCTCGCCCAGCGCTACGCCAGCGCTGAGATGGTGGCGCTGTGGTCGCCCCGGTCCAAGGTGGTGCGAGAGCGACAGCTGTGGCTGGCGGTGCTGGAAGCCCAGCATGATCTCGGCGTGGCCGTGCCCGATGGGGTGGTGGAGGCCTACGAGAAGGTGGTCGACGACGTCGACCTGGCGTCGATCGAGGCCCGGGAACGGGTGACCCGTCACGACGTCAAGGCCCGCATCGAGGAGTTCTGCGCCCTGGCCGGCCACGAGCACATCCACAAGGCCATGACCTCTCGTGACGTCA
>JBPCJK010000185.1:0-3636 GCA_051005375.1 Acidimicrobiales bacterium | reverse complement strand
CCCGAGGGCTACGTCTCCAACGGTTGCCACCGCTGCGACACCATCCTCGGGAGCTGGCAGCTGGGGGAGTCGCTGGCCCGCTACCGGGCCCAGGGCGGGCCCTATGAGCGCCTGATGACGATGTTCTCGGTGCAGCTGCCCGAGAGCCAGCTGCGCTGGATCATGGGCCAACAAGGCGGCCACTGGTAGTCGAGGCACGGCCAGCAGTGCCTCGCCCATCGGTCTTCGCAAGGGCGGGGCGGGCCGACGCGAGGGTGGCAACCGATCGCGCAACCCGTGGGGCAACCTCTGCGGAAGATTCTTTCCGGGGCAACCGATCGCGCAACCCCTACGGCAACTCCTGGGGCAACGAGGCGGCCCGACGCTGCTCCCATGTGGGACGGACCGAACCTGTACAAGCTGCTGGAGGCCGAGTGGCGCCGCGAGGCCGAGGGCGCTCGGCCCGGAGGTCCTGTGCCCGGTGGGCCCTGGCGGGCCCAGCCCTGGAGGGCATGACCAGCCCGGCCGAGGTGGTGCGGTGCTGCCAGGCCCGGGGCGATGCCGCTCGCTCCGCCGCGGTGTTGGCGGTGGTGGTCCGCCACGCCGGCGAGGACCGCTGGGCCGCTCGCACCGCGCTGCAGGCCGTGCTCCCGGGCCTGGCCGCCGTCTCCCGTCGGGCCCGCCCGCTGGTGGGTCCCAGCGGGGCCTGGTCCTCCATGGAGGAACTCGATCAGCACGTGGTGGGCATCGCCTGCGAGCGCATCGTGGCGCTGGCCGCCGAGCCGGCCCGGACGTGGCCGGCGAGCGCCATCGTCGACGGCACCTGGCAGCGACTGCGATCCTTCGTGGCCACCGAGCGTCGCTACCGCGGGCAGCGGGCCGACCTGGAGGAGCTCGGCGAGCCGGCCAGCGTGGTCCACACCAGCGCCGGCGAGGAGCTGGCCCACGCGCTGGCCACCGCGGTGGAGGAGGGCATCCTAGATCCCATCGACGGATGGTTGGTGTTCGCCTCCCGGGTGCGTGGTGTGGCCGTGGAGGCGCTGGCGTACGAGTCGGGTCGCAACGCCCGATCGCTGTGGCGACGCCGGGTGCGGGCCGAGGAGCTGCTGCACGCCGCCGGCCCTGCGTTGGCCCGGGCCGCCGGCTGATGCCCCCTCCGCCTCGTGGTGCCACGGGGAACGCCTCGGTGCTCGACGACGTGATCCTGTGGGTGCTGGCCGCGGTGGGAGCCTTCGGCGCCATGGTGTGGGCCGGTGCCCAGCTGGCCGCCATTCTTACTCGTCAGAGAACCGCGAACTCTTGCGCGCAGACCTTCGCGGATCGCCCTCCGATCGAAGAGATACACAATGAGGCCTTGACGAAGGCGGTGATTCCCTCAGCGACGCCGAGATCGACCGGGTCTTGTCGTCGTTGGTGGCCGCCTGTCGTGAGTACGGGGTCCGTGAACATCCTCGACGACTCGGGCCACCGATACCTACGACGCCTTCCGGCGGCGGGACTAGCCAGAGCCGCCCACCACATTGAGACGACGCTGCGCAGCGGCTACCACATGCCCAGCCCCCTCGGCATCATCGTCAAGGCCGCCAAGACCGGTGACGACGTGATGTTCGCCATCCCCCCTGCGCCGCCGGCGCCAGGGGATCCTTCAGCCAAGCTCATTGCGGCGGCTCGCAGCCACGCCGCCACGCTCACCAGCGTGGCTGACATCGACGACGACGAGCGTCGCTACGTCCTCACTGAGGAGTACCACAACGATCAGGCCGCCCTGGCCGCCGCTCTTGGCGTTCGACTCCGCCGGTTGTTCATCGGCACCGGTGGCCACATGAGGCCTTCCCTCACCGTGCTCAACCCCTGGGACCCAAAAGTATGGCGCTCGGGGCTGGCCGCCGCTCGCCGGGCCCTCGACGGAGCCGAGCCGGCCAAGCCCGCCTCGGAGCTCCCCGCGATACCCGCACCCCGCAGCTCCGAGAGCACCGTCGAGCGGAGCCAGCGCATCGCCGCCTGGATCAACGGCGTCGGCGATCCGGCACAGCTCGAGGACCGGCACCCACACTCGCTGAACACGGGCGGTACTGCCGTTCTGGCGTCATCGACCGACGGGCCGATGACGAACAAGCCGGCCTCGTTGTAAGTCGACCAACTCCTGCAGTTGTCACCCAGAGACATTCCGTGAGACCAGTAGTGCACTGTGTCCCGGCGTCTCGGCCACCTCATCCTCGATCGCCTCGAGCTCCTCGTCGAGCTGCACGCGAGGCTCATCGCCCCCACAGCGTCTACGCCAGGAAGTCGATCCGGCGCCGACCGTCTCGATCACGAACTCGATCCTGGCCTTCCCCCGCTCGAGGCGCCCGGTGACCGCCAACTAGCTCAACGCCGCTCAGCGCCGACCCCGGCACCGCTCAGCACACCACGTCGATGATGGGGTACTGGTCCTGGCCGGTGGGGGGGCCCAGCGCCAAGCGCACAATGACAGGACCCCGGAGCCGAGTGCCGCCGCCATGTGAAGATCGCCGAGCCGGCCGAAGGGAACGGGGTGCACCGGCTCCCTCCCTGGAACTGGGGCTGGCTGGCTTTCTTCGCTCCGAGCTTGGCACGGCTCGGGACACGCGCAAGGGCTGGTCCGTGGCTCCGCTGCGCTCCGCTACTCCCAGGCCTGCGGCAAACCCTTGCCCGTCCCCCTTTGCGCCGTGCCTGGTCTTCGCTATCGAAACCACCAACCCCAAGGAGGGAACCATGAACACCGTCAACCTCATCGGCCGCCTCACCGCCGACCCCGAGCTTCGCCACACCAACGGCGGTACCCCGGTGTGCAACATGCGCCTGGCGCTCAACCGCCCCCCCAAGGACGGCCAGGACCAGGGCGCCGTCTTCATCGACGTGGTGAGCTTCTCCCGCCAGGCCGAGGTCGTCGCCGAGCACCTGGCGAAGGGCCGCCAAGTGGCGGTCACCGGGCGCCTCGACTACCGCCAGTGGGAGGGCCAGGAGGGCTCGCCTCGCTCCAAGCACGAGGTCATCGCCAACCAGATCGACTTCCTGGCCAAGCCCACCGCTGCCAACGGCGCCGCTGAGCCCCAGCCGGCCTACAGCGAGAGCGAGGAGCCCTTCTAGCGGCCACCAGGAGAGCGGGGGCGGCCTCCACGCCGGGGGTCGTCCCGCTTTCTCTCCCCGATCCCGACCCACACGACGCCGGCGCGGCCGGCAGAAGGGAACGACGACATGGACATGACCGACGAGCTCGACGAGCTCACCTACCACCTCCTGGCCAGTGCCGACAGCCGGACAGAGGCCCTTCAACGCATCACCATCGTCAAGCACTGGGCCGAGGAGCAGGCCGCACGGCTCGGCGCCGGCCAGCCGCTGCGCGTCGACCACGACGCCGTGGTGGCGGAGACCCTGGCCAAGCCCTCGACACGGTCGGCTGCCTGAAGTGCCAGCGACCGGACCCTCCGCCGCTACCGTGGCCGCCATGAGTGAGCGCCACGCCGGCGGAACCGAGCCGCAAACTCACCACCAGGCGCAGGCCGACAGCCCTTTCCCCAAGACCGTCAGAGAGTGGAGCGACCGGATCAACGCCGTCGGACTCCCCCCGACACCTGACGACCAATCGCGTACCTGGGACGGTCGAGTGCTGAACACCAAAGAGGCCGTGGTCGAGTT
>JBPCJK010000184.1:0-17144 GCA_051005375.1 Acidimicrobiales bacterium | reverse complement strand
GTCTCGGCTCGCAGCCCCACGCAGCCCATGGCCTCGGCCCACTTCACGTAGTCGGGGAGGTCGGGCGACAGGTACACCTCGGAGTAGCGCTCGTCGTAGAACATCTCCTGCCACTGGCGGACCATGCCCAGGTAGGCGTTGTTGAGGATGGCCACCTTGATGGGGATGCGCTCGGCGCTGGCGGTAACCAGCTCCTGGGCCGTCATCTGGAAGCAGCCGTCTCCGTCGACGGCCCACACCATCTTGTCGGGCCGGCCCACCTTGGCCCCGATGGCGGCGGGCACGGCGAAGCCCATCGTCCCCAGGCCCCCGGAGTTGACCCAGGTGTAGGGGTGGTTGAACTTCCAGTACTGGCTGGCCCACATCTGGTGCTGGCCCACGCCGGAGACCACGATGGTGTCGTCGGGGGTGGAGTCCCGCAGGTGCTCAAGCACCATCTGGGGCTTGAGGGCGTCACCGTCCTCGGGCTCCTCGTAGGCCAAGGGGTACTTGGAACGCCAGCCGTCGATGGTGGCGATCCAGGCGCTACGGTCGGCCGCCTCGGTCCCGCCCGCAGCCAGGTCACGCACCGCCCGCACCAGCTCCTCGATGACCAGCCGGCAGTCGCCCACGATGGGCACGTCGGGCTGGCGCACCTTGCCCAGCTCGGCCGGGTCGATGTCGACGTGGACGATCTTGGCGTCGGGAGCGAAGCCGTCCAGCTTGCCGGTGACCCGGTCGTCGAAGCGTGAGCCCAGGGCGACGAGCAGGTCGGCCCGCTGCATGGCGGTGACGGCGGTGTAGTTGCCGTGCATCCCGGGCATGCCCAGGCACAGTGGGTGGTCATCGGGGAAGGCGCCCCGGGCCATGAGGGTGGTGACCACGTGGACCCCGGTCAGCTCGGCCAGCTCCCGCAGCGCCTCCGCGGCCCGGGCCTTGAGGATCCCGCCACCGGCGTAGATGACCGGTTGTCGCGCAGCCAGGATGTAGCGGGCTGCCTCCTTGATCAAGGCGGGATCACCCCTGGTGGCCGGGTTGTAACCAGGCAGGTCGACCGACTCGGGCCAGTACCAGTCCATCGTCTGGTTGCTGACGTCCTTGGGGAGGTCGATCAGCACCGGACCGGGCCGCCCGGTGGTGGCGATGTGGAAGGCCTCCTTGACCACCTGGGGGATCTCCTGGGGATCGCTCACCAACCAGTTGTGCTTGGTGACCGACATGGTGATCCCGGTGGTGTCGCACTCCTGGAAGGCGTCGGAGCCGATGCTGGTGTAGGCCACCTGGCCGGTGACGACCACCATGGGGATGGAGTCCATGTAGGCGTCGCACAGTGGGGTGACGATGTTGGTCGCAGCGGGGCCGCTGGTCACGACGGCCACCCCGGGACGCCCGGTGACGTGGGCGTAGCCCTCGGCCATGTGGCCTGCGCCCTGCTCGTGGCGGACCAGGATGTGGCGGATGGAGCTGTCGATGATGGGGTCGTAGACGGGGAGGATGGCCCCTCCGGGGAGACCGAACATGACGTCGACCCCTTCCATCTCCAGGCTCTTGATGAGGGCTTGGGCTCCGGTCAGCTTCATGGTGCTCCTGATGTCGGGTGGGCGATGGGACAGGTGGGCGGCGCCAAAACTAGAACGACCTCCCGGTGGGGAGGTCGTGACGCACGCGAGAAGATGTCGGCGTGCGTCAGGTGATGACTACGAGGAGGAGGTGGCGGACGGACATCTCGGCCAGTGTGCCACCGATTCCCGGCGTTGGCAAGGCGCTTCCTGCACCAGGGGGACGGCCTGACCTTGCCTACAGCTTGCTGCTGACGCCGCCTCCGCCCAGATCGGCGAACCAGACGACGGCGTCGGTGCCCTCGGGCGCCGATCCGCTCCGGCCGACGGCGACCGTCCGGCCCTCCCGGGAGACCACCGAGACCATGAGCTGGGCCTGGTCGCCCCCGAACACGTTCTCGTCGTGGGGGGAGCGAGCCCAGCCCGTCCCATCGCCGGAGGCCCAGGCGGCCCCGTCGTCGCCACCGCCGAGGTTGGTTCGCCCTACGGCCACCACCACGCCGTCGCCCACATCGACGGCCTCCAGCTCCTGGTCGAGGGGGCCGGCCAGGACATCACCTTCCACCCGCTCCCAGGACAGGCCGTCGGCCGAGCGCCAGGCCACGGCGTCGGTGCCATCTCCGTCGGCCGAGCCCACGGCGTGCAGCACACCATCCTCTCCGACGGCCACACCCGTGGCCCGGCCGGGACCCAGGTCGACACGGGCCCACGAGCGGCCGTCGGGCGAGGTCCACGCCACCGCCGTCCCTCCCTCGAACCCCACGGCGACGACGCCGGCGGCTCCGGCGGCCACGTCGAGCAGGCGCTGGTCACCCGGCCCTTCCAACCCGCCTGTGGTGGGAACCCGCTGCCACGATCGCCCGTCGGGCGAAGTCCACACCACACCATCACCCTCGCCTTCAGACCCTTCGCTACCGACCACCAGCCAACCCGGTGACGTTCCCTGCGGCACCAGGACGGTCACGGCGGCCTCCGCCCGCTGGTCCCCGGCACCGGGGACGACGGTCCCGTCAAGGGCTGCCCGTTTCCAGGCAGCGCCGTCAGGCGAGGTCCACATGGCCGCTGAGCCCCGGTCAGACCCCACCCCCACCAGTGTCGAGGGGCCAGCGGCCACGTCGAGCAGGCGCTGGTCGCCTGAGCCGCCCAGGTCGTCGCTCTCGACCCGGCCCCAGTCGCGGCCGTCCCCCGATCGCCACACCCCGGCGTCGACGCTCCCGTCGCCGGCATCCGCCGACCCGACTGCGAGGAAGCCGTCGGCCGAGGCCGTCACCGCCTCCAGGCGCTGTTCCCCCGGACCCGCCAGCGACTCCTGGCCCTCCACCCGCTGCCAGGCCAGGACCGGTGCGGGGGCGGGACCGGCGCCCCGACCATCGGTACCGGCGGGATCAGCGGGCGCGCTCTCCACCACCCAGGCCACGGCGTCGATGCCCGCCGGCGTCTCCTCCCACCCCACCGCAACGGGGGTCCGGCCAAGGACGACCAGATCGACCACGTGCTGGTCGCCGGGCACGGGGACCCCACCGTCGTCGGCCCGTTGCAGACCTGACACCGACGTCGAGGTCCACACCACGGCGTCGAGATCGCCGCCGTCGTCGGTCTCGGTGCCCACCACCGCCAGCCGGTCGAGGCTCTGGGCCAAGGCCGTCATGGCCTGATCCCCGTCGCCCCCGAAGACGGCCTCGTCGTGGGTCACCTGCTCGAAGGAGCCACCCGCCGATGACAACCACATGGCGGCGTCGCCACCGTCACCCTTGGCATCGGAGCCGACCACCACCACCGACGATCCCAACGCCGTCGCTGCGGCTACATCGGGCATGCCTCCCGCCGGGAACAGCTCGGCGCCCACTGTCGGCGCCACCGACCAGAACAGCCCGTCGACCGACCGCCACAACTCGGGTCCCTGGCCCTCCCGGTCGACCACCGCCTGCACCTCCAGGCCGGTGTCGACCACGGCCGTCACCCTCGCCACGCCCGGCCGGGCGAACACCGAGGGATCGTCGAAGGCCCGGGTCCACCGTCTGCCCGAGGACGACTGCCAGGCGGCCCCCTCCTCCCCGCCGCTCCCGGTGCTCCCGGTGCTCCCGGTGCTCCCGGTGCTCCCGGTGCTCCCAAAGGCGACCAGGCCCACCCTGGTGGAGGCCACCGTGGTCATGGGTGGCCCATCGCCGACCTCGGCCCGGCTCCAGGCCTGCCCGTCGGCTGACACCCACGCCGCCGCCCGCCCCCGCTCGCCTCCAACGACCGCCCAGCCGCCACCCAGCGGGTCCGACACCACGTCAGCCAGGGTGGCATCGTCCCGGAACATCTCGGGAGCGAGCGTCGCCCGCTCCCAGGCGCGTCCGTCGTCCGACCGCCAGATGGCCGGACGCCCCTGGGAGATGCCGACGGCCACCAGTCGTCCGCCTGCTCCCGGGGCCAACCCTGCGGCCACCGCCAGCAGTCGCTGATCGCCCTCACCTCCGAGCACACCCGGCGCCACCGTCACCCGCTCCAGGGTGGGAGGCGGCGGCGCCGTGGTCGTGGTCGCCCGGACGGGGGCATCGGAGGCGGAGGTCTCGGGCGGCACAGGATCGTCGGAACAGGCCCCGGCCAGGAGGGCAAGCACAACCAGGGTGACGAGGGGGCGCAACCGCAACACCACCCGAGGGTAGGGCCAGGGGAGGATCGTGCGTGGAGGGGAGGATGACGACGTGGAGGTGCTCTCGAGCCGGGTGCTCTACCGTTGCCGCGACTTCGAGCGGCTGCGACGGTTCTACCAGGACACCGTGGGCCTGCGCCCCTACCGTGAGTACGGTCGAGAGGGCGCCATCGCCGGCGTGGTGCTCTTCCTCGGCGGCGGGTTCCTCGAGCTCACCCGCGGGCCGGACCCGTCACCCTCCATCACGCTGTGGCTCCAGGTCCACGACGCTGCCCTGGAGGAGGCTCGCCTCCGCCTCGCCGGCGTCACCGTGGCCAAGGCGGTGGAGCGGATGCCCTGGGGCCTGGTCGAGAGCTGGGTGCACGACCCCGAAGGCAACGAGCTGCGCCTGGTCGAGGTCCCCGAGGACCACCCCATCAGGCGCCGGCTCTGACGACCTCGTACGATCCTTCACTACCGTCGCCCCTCGTGGCAGACCAGGAGCGTCGACCACCTGAGCGGCGTCCCACTCGACGCCGGCTGCTGGTGGTCACCGTGGCACTCGCCTTGGTGGCCACCTCAGCCGTGGTCGGCAACGCCATCGCTCCTGCGCTGCTGGTCAGCCACCCCCTGCTGCTCCTCACCCTCAACAGCACCACCCGGCACCTGGTGCTGACGTCGACGACCGTGGACGTGGTGCCCTACGTGGTGGTGGGGCTGGGCCGCCGCATGCTGGAGGATCCGTTCCTGTTCCTCCTCGGGAGGTGGTACGGCGACGACGCCATCAAATGGGTCGACCACAAGCTCGGGGGGGGAAGGCTCCTGCGTGCGTCCCAGCGCAACTTCCACCGGGTGGGGTGGCTGCTCGTGGCGTTGGCGGCGGGAGGCGTGGTGTGCGTGCTCGCCGGCGCCTCCCGCATGCGCACCTCGACCTTCGTGGTGATCGACATCGCCGGCACCCTCGCCACCATCGTCGCCCTACGTCACTTCGGAGATGCGTTCGCCGGACCTGTGGACGCCATCGTGGCCTTCTCAGCCGACAACGTCGGGGTCCTCACCGCCCTGACGCTCCTGGCCACCGCCGCGTACCTGATCGGTCGTCGCCGATCCCACGGTCATGGGGAGTGACGGGGTCTTTCGGCCGACCCCCCCCACTCGCTACCGTGCCTGCATGCGGATCGCCCTGATCGCCCCCTGCTGGGTTCCCGTCCCCCCGCCGCTGTACGGAGGGACCGAAGCCGTGGTCGACCGTCTGGCTCGAGGGTTCCAGTCCGCCGGACACGAGGTCATGCTGTTCACCACCGGCGACTCGACCTGTCCGGTCCCCAAGCAGTGGGTGTTGGAGCGATCCGAGCACCTGCGCATGGGCGCGGTGGTGCCTGAGCTGCGCCACATCATCCATGGGTACCGGGCGGCCCGGGACTTCGACATCGTCCACGACCACACCCTGGGCGGACCGATGTACGCCCAGCGCTTCCCCGACATGAACGTCGTCACCACCAACCACGGACCGTTCAACGACGAGCTCCTCGACATCTACCGGGTCATCGCCCCAGCCGTGTCCATCATCGCCATCTCCCAGTCCCAGGCCAGCTTCGCCGGCGACCTCCCCATCGCCCGGGTCATCCACCACGGGATCGACACCGCCGAGTTCCCCGTTGGTGACGGTGCCGGCGGCTACTTCCTGTTCCTCGGGCGCATGGCCCCCGACAAGGGCGCCCGGCGGGCGGTCAGGATCGCCCGCCACGCAGGCGTCCCCCTGCTGCTGGCGGCCAAGATGCGCGAGCCCCTCGAGTACGAGTATTACGACCAGCAGGTGAAGCCGCTGCTCGGTGGCGACATCGAGTACGTGGGCGAGGTCGGCGGTACCGACAAGCTCCGGCTCCTGGCTGATGCCCGGGCCCTGCTCAACCCCATCCGTTGGGTCGAGCCCTTCGGCCTGGTAATGATCGAGGCCCTGGCCTGCGGGACCCCGGTGCTGGCCTACCGCCATGGCGCCGCCCCCGAGATCGTCGACCACGGGATCACCGGCTTCCTCTGCGACCAGCGCGACGAGATGGCCGATGCCATCGCCCAGGTCGACGGCCTCGACCGTCGGGCGTGCCGGGCGGCGGTCGAGGAGCGGTTCTCGACCGACCGGATGGTCGCCGACCACCTGGACCTGTTCGAATCGCTGTTGGCGGGAAGGGCGGCGGCCCCAGCGGCGCCGACGGCGCCGGCCTCAAGACCCTCCCACGATCCGGCACCTGGATCGCGCTGGTAGACCGACGCTGCCGGTGCCAGAACAGAAGATGGATCCTCAGGTGGCCAACGAGAGCAACGCCGCACCCACCACCGGCAGCACGACGTTGTCTGCGCCTCCCCCGCACAGGCCCTCCACGAGGGTGAGGGTGACGGCCAGGGCGGGGACGACGACCATCGACGTAGCCGACAAGCCGACGGTCAGGGCAACGGCGCCGCCGGTGAGGACGAGGGTGGCGGCGAGAAAGGCTGCGCTGCCCACGTTGGTCTTGCCGGCGGCCAACAGGCGGTGGCCCCGCCGCCCGTAGCGCTGACCGGCGAAGCCAGCGACCGGGTCGCTCACCCCCATGACCACGACCCCGTAGGCGTACGGCGCCGAAACGGGGAACAGGGCGGCGGCCAGAAACACACCGAGCGGGAAGTACACCTCCCCCCAGGTGGCCCGCTCGACGCTGTGGACGGCGGGGAACAGGCCCATCCGCCGGGAGACGGCCAGGAAGGGGATGAAGACCAGCGCCAGGACCACCACCGCCGGGAACGACAGGAAGGCGGGAAGCCCGGCGGCGACCACGCCCGACGAGAGGTGGACGAGGCGGCGCGACCCCTCGGGATCGACCTTCCAGCGGCGAGCGCCGACCTCGCCGATCACCAGCAGGGCGAGGAACACCCCAGCAGCGGCGACGACGCCGAGGACCCGACCCACGCCTCAGTAGGGGCGGATGGCCAGCACCCGATCCCGCTGGGCCAGCCTGACGACGTAGGCACCGATGAACAGCACCGCCAGCGTGACGGTCACCAGTCCCCGGCCCCCAGTAGGCCACCCCTTGGCCAGCATGGTGAAGTTGGCGAGAAGAGTAACGGCCATGCCCCTGCCGATCTGGGCGATGGCCCCGATGGTGACCTGCTCAGGGATGTGACCCGTAGTCGTCGCCAGGCGACGGAGGCCGTGCAGGGCACAAGCCAGATAGGCCCCGAAGGCAGCCACGAGGATCGACCGGAAGGGGACGAGCGGCAACAGCCAGAGGCTCCCGGCCACCCAGCACCCGGCGCTGGCGAGACAGGTTGCCGCCCGACCGTGGCGAAGCAGGAACGTCCGCTTCCCGAAGAGCTCGTCGCCCTCGACGTCGCGGAAGTCCTTCAAGAGGATCCGGCCGATGAAGGTGACGTAGAGCCCGACCAGGAGGACGACGTCCTGGCGGGTCAGCCCGGGCTGCACGCTCAACGTGCCGACGAGGAAGGGAACGGCGACGTAGCCCAGGGGCAACATGAGTGACGCCAGCGCGCCACGGTGGCTGATGCGCAGGGGCCGCAGCGAGTAGGCGGCATTGAGGCTGAGGCCAAGGGTCACCACCAGGCCCACGCGCCAGTTCACGGCCCAGGCCACGGCCAGGGCGACGAGGCCGGCGGTGTTGCCTAGCACCAGCAGCTCCCTGCGGGTGGCGACCCCGGCGACGAGGGGCCTGGCTCTCGCCGTCGCCAGGTTCACCCGGTCGATGGCCTCGTCGGCCACGTCGTTGAGCACGGTGGCGTGGATGAACCAGCCCGCCACGATCACCAACACCGTCGTGAAGAGTGGGTGCAGCCCGTCTGCTCGTCCCGCCGGCGCCATGCCCAGGGCAGCGAAGAGCAGGAGGAGCACCGCCACCGGCGGCCGGATCATCATGAGGACGAGTCGAGCGGCCCGCACGGTCACTTGCTGCTCCCCCAGGCGTTGAGGGAGACGGCCACCAGCACGAAGAACCCGACGACGACCAGCCCGATCACCGCCAGGGCGATGGCCACCACCATCCCGATCGTGCTCATGCCCTTCTCACTCATGGTCCGTCAATCCTCCGTTGGAAAATCCTGGTTGATGGCGTCGGCGATGGCCGAGAGCAGCTCGCTCGCCGTGGTGCAGTTGACGAAGACTCGGTTGGCCAGCTCCCTGCCGAGGCGGCGCTCGTCCTCATAGCCCTCGAGTCGGGTCCCCAACCCGGCCCCGCCGCCTCCGGCGACGACCACCCGATCCTTGGCCCGGTCATAGGAGTCCTCGATCTGATAGGTAAGATGGTGGGGAAAGTGTCGCGCCACCAGGGGCATCAAGGGCGCACGCACCATGATGCTGGAAACTGGCCCGGCCGGCCAGGGATCCACCCTGGGCAGCCCGTAGCGATGCGGGAGGCCGAAGGGGCGGACCACCTCGAGGAAGTACCCCTCCCGCTCGAGGTTGGTGAACTCGTGGTCAGGCACAAAGCGGTGCTCGACGCTCCCCTGGCGCTCGTCGCTCCGACGGGGCCGCGTCGTCCACGACGGTGTCACCGCGATCAGCCCGCCGCGGTGCAGCTCCCGCACAACGGTCGACTTCCCGCTCCCTGAGGGGCCGATGAACACGAGCACAGGGCCTGTCACGCCGTCACCAGAGCCTCACGCCGTCAATAGAGTCTCAGCATGAACACCACCCACAGGGCGTGGTAGGCGACGACAAGGCCAAGCCCGATGCCGAACGAGCTCCGGAGCGTGGCGCCGGGCCGGGCAGGTCCCACCGGGTGGGCGGCGCGGTCGAAGGCCTCGACGGCCAGGAACGATGCGGCGACGATGAGCAACGGCAACCAGGGTCCGGCACTGACGAAGACGTCACGGAGGTACTCCGACGCCGCCCGGCCCAGCGCCACCGCGGTCACGTAGCGGCTGACCAGGGCCAGGACCAGGAGCGCCAGCACGAGCCCGAGCTTCGACGGCCACGCCCACCGACGAGGATGCTGGTTGCGGCGGGCCACGGCGTAGACGGCGGTGAGGGCGACGACATACAGCACCATGGCGACGATCCCGGCCCAGAGGTGCTCGGCGAGGGTCGTCTCGGGTGAGTTGTGGAAGGAGGCGGGTGAGAGGATGAACTTCACCACGACGATGAGGGCGTTGTACGCGAAGGCAAGGGCCAGCCAGGAGCGGCTGAGACCAATGGTGCGTTGGGCGGCCGTGAGGTAGAGGGCGGTCACGACCAGCACCCCGAGCGAGGTGACGGCCAGTTGCACCTCGTTGGGTTCCGGCCGGTCGCCCCAAGGCAGCACCGGCGCCACCTCGGGCAAGAGGAGCACGGCACCCAGTCCGAGCGCCGCGCACGCCACCAACGCACCCGGTGCCACGACCGCGGGAGGAGCCAGCTCGTCGACCGAGCCTGGAGGCCGTCCCACCCAGGCCACCGTACTCCGCCGAGGCAGCAGGCGAGGAGGACTCGTGACCCGGGAGGCGCTGAGCTGCTGGTGGTTCCCCGTCGCCGCCGGCGATCCGGTGGTGACGCCCGCCCCGATGGGCGGCGCGAGGATAGTGCTGTGAGGATCACAATTCGTGGCCATAACCTGCCAGGCAGGGCCTTCTGCAATGCAGAAGGAGTGCCCTACGACAACGTCCACGTCGCCGTGCAGGAAGGCCGCGATCCAGTAGGCATGGTCGCCGGTGACGCCGCCTCCGCCGAATGGCACGTCGAGGTTCGCACCCAGCTCGACGCAAGTGGCGAGGTGGACTTCAAGGGCACGGTCGTGCACGGCAAGCGAGGCGACCGGTTCCTGTACCTGACATGGGGCGATGTCGGGGACGACGGTTCGTTCGAGATGTTCCGCAGGGCCAAGCTGATGCTCAACCGCATCGACGCCGACCTGGTGGGCCAGGCGGAGCAGCGCCACCAGCCCCTGGTGGCGAGCGTCGACCTCAGCGATCGATGCGGCGCTCCCCGCTGCGCCCGCGTCGATCCACCGGCGCTGGCCTGGGCCCTGGAGTAGCTCCACCGGCGTTCTGGTCCCTGAACTGGTCGCTCGGGCAAACGATCCTGGGGCCAGAACGGGTCGGCTGCGCCGCCGGCACCCGGCGCACGTCGTGCCCATGACATCCAGCTGGGTGCGCGGCCGGAAGAGGGCACAATGCCGTCGTGGAGCTGCACGGACCGCGGGCCCCCACCGAAGGCTGGCCCGGCCTTCTCGGTGCCGTCATCGCCGGGACCGTTACTGCCGGCATCGACGCCGTCGCGCCCACCTGGGTGGCGCTCATCCTCGGCGTCGCCGCCCCTGTGCTCGTCGGGTTTCTCTTTCCCGGCGAGGGAACGTGGCCGCTCACGGCCGGTTTGCTGCTCGCCCCGCTGCTGGCGGCCGTCGCCCGGGGCAGTCCGCTGGGGCTGGTCGTGCTCACGCTGCCGGTCGCAGCCGGATTCACGTTCGTGGTGGTCCGCATCGGGCAACGCTGGCGTCTACCCGGTTCGACCGTAGATCCCGAGGCGCACGGGCGCCGTGTCCGCCTGGCGATCATCGTGGCCGTCGCCGCCGCCCTCATCGTCCCGGGCACGATCGCCGACCGGCGCATGAGCGGCGATGCCGACGCCCGGGCACAGACGTCGGGGGAAAGGTTGCGCCAGGCCCTCGACCTTGTCGAGCCGGGCAGCGTGTCACCCTTCGACTTCCCCGAAGTGCTCAGGGGGCCTGGCCTTCCCCGGCTTCGTACGGGTCAGATGGGCGCAACCGAGGTCCGGGTCACGGCCGAGGTGGGCGCCGGTTGGCAACAGCGGTGCATCCGGGGGGTGCGCCGCAAGGGTGGCTCCACCACCATCGAGATCTTGCCCAAGGGTTGCGGCGGCAACGGTTGAGTAGGTCAACGAGGTGCCCGCTGCCGGCCACGGGGCGGCGTGGCTCTACCGGTGCTGGCCGAACTTCCACACCTGGTGGCCGATCCACAGGTCGACAGCGATGAAAAGGGCTGACGCTCCGTAGTAGATCGCGTACCACCAGGAGGAGGGATCACCGGACATGAACAAGCCGACGGCGACGATGTTGAGTCCGAGCCAGATAACCAACAGGAACGGCAGGGCAACGAGGGAGGCGAGAACGCCGAGCACCAGCCACTTCCCGCTGGTGACCATCACGGGTTGGCAACCCAGCGAACGTCGGCTCCCCGCATCAGTCAGTGCCGGGCACCGTCGCCGACAGTGGCTGGCGGGCCTCCCTGATCAGTTCCACGCCCGGGGGCAGGCCCTCGACGTGCACGTAGTCGCCGTCGACGTCGATGGCCAGCCGGCCCCCGCCCAGGGGGATGTGCCCGATCCGGAGGCGGCCGATGGCCTTGGGCACCACCGGCGCCAGCCACAGCTTGCCGTGGGGGAGCCACGGGTCGAAGCGCAGCAACAGCCGCAGCAGGAGCAAGGGTGAAGCCGCCGCCCAGGCCTGGGGGGAGCAGGAGGCGGGGTAGCCGAGCGGCACCGGTAGCTCGGAACGGTCGAGGCCACCGAAGAGCTCCGGAAGGCGTCCGCCGACGGCCGTGGCAGCGTCGATGAGACCGAGCACCACCCGCTGGGCCTCCTCCACGAACCCGTAGCGCATGAGGCCGGCGGCGGTGATGGCGGTGTCGTGCGGCCACACCGAGCCGTTGTGGTAGCTGATGGGGTTGTAACCGGCCATGGTGGTGGCCAGCGTCCGGATGCCCCAACCGGTGAACATCGCCGTCGTCATCAGGTGGTGGGCCACGGCCTCGGCTTTGTCCTCGTCGACGATGCCGGTCCACAGGCAGTGACCCATGTTGGAGGTGAGGGCGTCGAGCGGCTTCTTGTCGCCGTCGAGGGCCATGGCGAACCACTGGCGGTCGTCCAGCCAGAAGTCGCGGTTGAAGGCCAACTTGAGCTCGGCGGCCCGGGACTGGTAAGTGGCGGCGGTCGCCTCGTCACCGGCTTCGTGGGCGAAGTGGGCGCGGGCCACGTAGGCGGCATAGGTGTAGGCCTGTACCTCGCACAGGGCGATGGGCCCCTCACCGAGGTTTCCGGAGGCGTCACGCACCCCGTCCCAGGAGTCCTTCCAGCCCTGGTTGCGCAATCCCCGCGGGCCTCCCTGGGCGTACTCCACGTAACCGTCACCGTCGGCGTCGCCGTAGTCGGCGATCCAGGCCAACGCCCGGTCGACGTGGGGCAGCAGGCGGTCGACCTGCTCGGCAGCCAGACCCCAGCGCCGGAGCTCGCCCAGCAGCATGACGAAAAGGGGGGTGGCGTCCGCCGTGCCGTAGTAGACGTGCCCTCCCCCGAGCGAGAGCGAAGCGGCGTTGCCGAAGCGCATCTCGTGGAGGATTCGCCCCGGCTCCTCCTCGGTCTCGGGGTCGACCTTGTCACCCTGGAAGCGGGCCAGGGTCTGCACCACCCCGAGGGCGAGGTCGGGGTCGACGAGCAGGGCCATCCACGAGGTCAGAAGCGAGTCGCGTCCGAAAAGCGTCATGAACCAGGGCGCCCCGGCGGCGACCACAGCCCGGTCGGGGAAGTCGGGATCGAAGATCCTCAGCGCCCCCAGGTCGGCCTGGCTCCGGGCCACCACCGCCTCCAGCCCGGGGTGCTCGGAGGACACCGTCGGGATCTGGCGCCGCCAGCGCTGGAGGCGCTCGGTGGGGGTGGCCCGGGCCACCGGTTGCCCGCACCGGTAACGGGGCTCGACCGCGCCGTCGTCGATGACCGGGGCCAGCTCGAGGCAACCGGTCCACGATCCCTGAGCTTCGATGTCGACCTCGGCGGCCAGCAGGTGGTGCTCCACCACCGCCAGGCTGCGACAGGTGAACACCATGCCCCGCCGGGTGGCCCCGTCGTGGTACCCGAAGGTCAAACGGCCCTCACCGGTCTCCAACGACCGCTCGCCCCGCAGCTCCACCCGGCCTTCCTTCACCTCGAACAGGTCGGCAAAGTCGACGTTGACAGCCAGCTCGATGGTGCACGGCATCGGCTCCTCGCCGAAGTTGCGGATCACGATGTCCTCGCGCATCCCCCGCCCCACGTAGCGGGCGCGGAAGGCCACCAGGGTGCTGTCGGCCCGCCCCGGACGGGGACTGGCTCGAGCCGCGAAGGTGGCGGCAAAGGGGTCGCCGACGTAGGCCGACAGCGACTGGAGGGGCCGGCCGTTGAGCCGCAGCTCGAGCAGCGACAAGAAGCGGGTGTCGCGAAAGAACAGACCATGGGTCATGCCCTCGGCGATGTCGCCGTTGCCACCGGAGATGCAAAAGGTGGAGCCTTCGACCAGGGTGATGCTCCCAGCGGACTGGCCAACGGCGGGTGGCTCTCCGGTGAACGTCCATGGTTGGGCCACGATCGGTGGATGCTACTCACGAGAACTGCCGCTCAAGTCACGCAGCAACTCTGCCGAAAGGAAGGGCGAGTCGAAAACACGATCTCGCATCGCTGTCCACAGAGCTCGACCAGAGCGACAGGACGGCCGGGGATCGCCCTCGCATCGCACCAGCCGCCTACCTCGCCCCTCGACCCAAAGAGAGATCACCATGTACTCCTCTCCCCACGAGCGGCAGGTTGGAGGACCTGATGAGATGTGTCCGGAGCTCCTCGCGTCAGTCGGTGAGGACGGTCACGCCGGCCGTGCGCCCTGCGGCGGTCAGGGCGATGTGAGGGTCGCCAACGGTGCCCCGGGCCGCTCGGCGAGCACCAAATAGCACGCGTCGTAGGCGCTCAGGCCTTGGCGATGCCCCACGCCGAGCACGCTGGTCACGTCGACGCCGTCGGAGTCGACCGAATCGGCAGCTGCTCCAGCAAACCAACGAAGCGCGCCGCCTGCCCCTCGCTGATCCGGCCGCGGCGCTCGGCCACCAGCAGCATGGCTACCTCCGGTTGCCACAGCGACGGCACCACCGCGTCGCCGTCACGTAGCCGGTCGAGCACCTCGTCGGCTGTCGGTGTCGCCTCGTCCTCGAAGCACCACGCCGTGGTCGCCGACGCGTCGATGACCACGGTCATCAGCGGCGGCCCTCGGCGATCATCCTGCGCAGCGACGACCGTCCAGACGGGCCACCTCACGTCCACGTTGAGCGATGGTCACCCGCTTGCCTCGCGCCACCTCGTCCAACAGGCGCGCCAGTTGCGTCTTGGCCTCATAGGACCGGATCGTGGTCACATGACCAGAATGGTCGTCGAACGTCTCTTGTGGCGGCCGCAGGCCTATGGGAGGGCCTGGCAGGAGGCCCGCCGTGGTGGCGAGGGCGTAGCCTCAGCGGATGCCGCGCCGCCCTCGCCCGAGAAGGCCGCCGGTGAGCGCCCCCGCCGTGGTGATGCCTACCACCAGGGCGGCGATGAGGAGCCACGGCACGACCACCAGGTTCGAGGAGCGCACTACATCGCCCACGCCCGTGCCCAGCGCCGGTGGCCGGGCCGCCAGGAGGGCCACCGCCGGCAGTAGCCCGGCGGGGACCGCCAGCACGCCCGCCAACCCGGTCATCAGCCCGGCCTGGGCCGCCCCCAGCCGCCGGTGGGTCCGGGGGGCAGCGCCCACCGCCGCCAGGGTGGAGAGGTGGGGAAGGAACTCCTCCCGGGCGAGGGCGGTGACCAGCGCCACCACCAAAAGGGCTACCACGGTTGCCATCCCCAACATCGTGGCGGCCACCGCCGCCTCCTCCCCGCAACAGGGCCCCTCTTCCCGCTGGAGGTACGTCGACGCCGAAGGCACAGCGTCGAGGGCCGTGAGCTGTGCCCGTCGCAGATCCGATTCGCTCACCGGTCCCGCTGCCCGCACCAGCACGCCGCTGGCCCTGACGTCCAGGCCCAGCGACTCGGCGGCGGCCTGCGAGAGCAGGTAGGCAGGGGCGGCCTCACGGCGGGGAACGTCGACCTCGACGGCGGGAACGGAGTGCAGCGGTGCTCCCAGGGCAGATGAGCCTGGTGGCGCTCCAAAGCCACGCCCACCGACAAAGCGTCCGTCGGCGAGGGGCCCGAAGAACGTTCCATCCACCGGAGGGCGGCTGAGCTGCAACTGCCCACCGTCGATCCTCCGCCCGAGGGCCACCACCCTGCCCTGGTCGAATGCGCCTCGAGCCGAGGAGGCCCCCACCGCGTCCAGGGTGTCGGCATCCCCCACGGCGAGGCCCTGCACCTCGTCACCTCCCACCACCATTAGCCCGGCGTCCGAGCCCTCCCCCAACACATCGGCCTGGAAGACCACGCCGACCGCCGAGCCGGGCATCGCCGCCTTCATGGCGTCGACCAGGTCAGCCAGCTCCTGAGGCGGCACCGGCTTTCCCGCCTCAAAGCTCATGAGCAGTTGGTCGTCGCCCAGGAGGGGGACGTAGCCCCGCAGGGTCTCGGCCCGGGCGCTGTAGACCATGGTCATGCCGCCGACGGCGCCGGCCAGGGCCAGCATCGCGGCCACGGTGGCGGGCGCCACCCGGCTTCGAGCCCGACTGGCGTCGCGAGCGGCCAGGCGCATGGCCAGTGGCGCGTGACCGGCGACGCGTCCCAGCGCCGACAGCAGCGGCCCGCTGGTCGCTGCCACCCCGACCACCGCCAGAAGTACCCCGACTAGCACGGCTGTCTGGCTATGGGTGGCGCTTCCCCGCCAGCAAAGGGCGAGGCCGGCACTCAGCGCCACCAGTCCGAGGGTCAACCAGGAGCGGTGCCGGGCGGGGGTAGGCCGCAAGCCGGCCAGCGACGCCAGCACTGGCACCCGGGCTGCCCCGAGGGCGGGCGCCACCGCCGCCAGCACCGCCGCCAGAAAACCCCCCGCGGCAGCGCCGGCCAGACCGGCCACCGGCACCCGGAACGGCCCGCTGACGTGGCCGAAGATCCACCCCACCTGTGGCTGCAGCGCAGCCGCACCAGCCAGCCCGCCCAGGATCCCGGCGGCGGCGCCAGCGCCACCGAAGACCACGCCGTCGGCCAAGCCCATCCCGGCAAGCTGGCGGGGGGCGCCCCCGGAGGCGGCGACCAGTCCCACCTCCCGCAACCGTCGTCGGGCGCCCACGGCGAAGGCGGCGGCGGACACCGCCCCGGTCCACACCAGGGCCAGGGCGCCGGCGACGAAGGTGGCGGACACCTCACCGGTGCGGTTGGAGTAGTCGCCCGCCAGCAGATGGGATCGGGACACCACGTTGAGGTACCGGGGTTGATCGGTGTAGCCCGGATCGTCGGCGGCATCTGGGGCCCGGTTCGACTCGGGAGCAGGGAAGGCCTGCTCGAGGCCGGCGGCCACGGTAGCGACATCGCCTCCACTGAGGTCGACCAGCCACTCTCCCGATGTCTCGCCCGACGTCGCTGACTCCGGCCCGGACCACCCGGGAGCGACGGCCACGAAGGGCACACCCAGGGACGTCGGCGTGATGGCCGTGCCGGTGACCGTCACCGTCCGGCGAGGGCGGCGCAGCTCCAACCGGTCTCCCGCCTCGACTCCGAGGGCGCCGGCCAGGTCCTCCGAGATCACCATCTCATCGGGACCGGCGGGAGGGCGACCGGCCACCACCTCGTAGCGCCCTGCCATGAGGGGGTCGCCCAGATCAGTCTCGACCACCGACGACTGATACAGCTCGTCGCCCCTGACCACGGCCACACCGTTGAACTCATGCGCTACCCGCAGCCAGCGCGATCCCCGCGGCAGCAGGACCTGCCACTGACTGGGCTCGACGCCAGACCCGCTGATCGACAGATCGGCCTGGCCCAACACGCCCGCCGCTTGCTGGTCAGGTGTGAGCTCGGCGGTGCGGCCCAGGGTCAGTGCCAAGGTCATGGCCGCAACCGGCAGAGCGACCAGCAGCGCCACCAGCAGGCTGCGACCCCTGTGGCGCAGCGCGTCCCGCCGGGCCACCCGCAGCAGCACCCGCCATCCGGTCATGGCCGGTGGTTGCCGTCGACCAGCACCACTTCGGGGCCGGCCAGCGGTCCGGCCTGGTCGACGAGGCGGCCGTCGCGCATGAAGACCACCCGGTCGGACCATGCCGCTAGGGCGGCGTCATGGGCCACCATGACAGCGCTGACCCCGGCGTCGCAG
>JBPCJK010000183.1:0-24913 GCA_051005375.1 Acidimicrobiales bacterium | reverse complement strand
GTCCTGGCCGGCGACGTAGTAGGGGCCGGCAAAGTCGACCTTCTCCTTGCGGGCGTCGTTGATGGTGTAGGTGGCCGCCACCATCTGCACTGTCCCGTTCTGGATCGACTCCTCCCGCACCGCTGACGGCGTCTCCACGAAGTTGACCTTCACGTCGGGGCCGATGGCCTCGACGATGAGCTTGGCGATCTCGACGTCGAAGCCGACCACCTCGCCGGTGCGGGGGTCCTTCTGGCCGAACAGGCGCTGGTCGAACTTGGTGCCCACGGTGACGGTGCCGGCTGACTGGATCTTGGCCATGGTCGATCCGGCGGGGAACTCCGGTGCCTGGGCGTCGGTGTCACCGCCGGGAGCGGTGGTCGGGGCGGCGTTGTCGTTGCCATTGTCGCCGCAGGCGGCGGCCACCAGGGCGAGGGCCAGGATCAGCGTGATCAGGGGGCGGGACTTTCGGGTCATGTCGTGCGCTCCTCGTAGTCGTCGGGTGGACCGGTGGGACCGGTGGGTTCGGTGGTCGGGTGGGTAGGTAAGCAGGTGGCTGAGGGGCAGGGTCAGTGGGCCAGGATATTGGACAGGAAGTCACGGGCCCGGTCGGACTCGGGGCTGGTGAAGAACCGATCGGGCGAAGCGACCTCGAGGATCTGCCCGTCGTCCATGAACACGACCCGGCGGGCAGCAGAGCGGGCAAAGCCCATCTCGTGGGTGACCACGATCATCGTGGTGCCCTCGCTGGCCAGCTCGACCATCACATCGAGCACCTCGGAGATCATCTCCGGGTCCAACGCCGAGGTGGGCTCGTCGAAGAGCATGAGCTTGGGCTCCATGGCCAGGGCCCGGGCGATGGCGGCCCGCTGCTGCTGGCCACCGGAGAGCTCGGCGGGGTAGGACGAGGCCTTGTCGGCGATGCCCACCCGCTCCAGGAGGGCCATGGCCGTCTCCCGGGCTGCCGCCTTGGGCTGGCGCCGGGCCTTGACGGGACCGAGGGTGACGTTGTCGAGCACCGACTTGTGGGCGAACAGGTTGAACGACTGGAAGACCATCCCCACCTGGGAACGAAGCCGGGCCAGCTCCTTGCCCTCGTCGGGGAGGGGGACGCCATCGATGCGGATGGTGCCACTGTCGACCGCTTCGAGCCGGTTGATGCACCTGCACAGCGTGGACTTCCCCGAACCTGAGGGCCCGATGACGACCACGACCTCACCAGGGTCGACACTGAGGTCGATGTCGCGCAGGACGTGGAGCTGGTCGAACCACTTGTTGACCTTGTCGAGGACCACGACCGGTGTGTCCGACGTCCACCCCCCTGCTGACTGGCGTAAAGACTAGTGCAGAGACCAAGAGCGTCTGTGCCCTACCAGAGGGTGGCGACGGCTAGCCCGCTTCGGGGCCCCTCGCCTCGTCGGCCCCGCTGAGCTGCACGAAGGCCAGCCGGAGCTGACCCAGGCCGTCGCGCAGGGACTGCTCCTCCTCGCCCAGGCGGCCGCTCAGGCCCTCGACCAGCGCCCCCATGGCATCGATGGCCAACCGGCCCTCGGCCAGGTTGGGGGGCCGACCGTTGAGGTGGATGGCCGCCAGCTGGAACAACCCGACGGCGTGGTTGGCGATGACCACCGAGGCCGGGGTGGAAGCGACCTCGGACTGCATGGCTTCGAGCTCCGCTTCGAGCTGGGCCTGCTCCTCAGGGCTGAGCTCCTCGTTCCCGCTCCGGTTGCCTGTACCGGTTGGACCCGCACCGGTGGGACCCGTACCGGTTGGCTGCGGGGGAGCGGCTGTAGCGGGTTCGGGCTCGGGTCGGATCGGACGCTCCCCGCCAGGTGTCCAGATCGAGCTCATGGTGGTACCCTAACGGGACAAATCGAATTGAGAAGCGGGCCTGCCCTGAGATGTACTGCAGATCAGGGAGCCCCGCCCGGCCACCGGCTGTTGCCGCGTGCGCCGGGTCCTCCCTCTGAGGGCGGGCGTCGCTTCCTTCGACGCCCGCCGTCGCGTTGTTGCGGCGGCCCGAAACGTACCTCAGGAGTGATGCACGATAACCACCGCGGACAGTAACGAGCTTCGTGTCAACGATCGGATCCGCTCACGCGAGGTTCGCCTCGTCTCCGCCGAAGGGGAGCAGGTCGGGATCAAACCGCTGCCGGAGGCCTTGACCCTGGCCGCTGACCTCGATCTCGACTTGGTCGAGGTGGCTCCCCAGGCCAGTCCTCCCGTGTGCCGGATCATGGACTACGGGAAGTTCAAGTACGAGGCGGCCCAAAAGGCCAAGGAGTCCCGGCGCAAGACCAGCCAGATCTCGATCAAGGAGATGAAGTACCGGGTGAAGATCGGCCCGGGTGACTTCGACACCAAGACCAGCAAGGTGGAGAAGTTCCTGGAGGAAGGCCACAAGGTGAAGATCACCATCATGTTCCGAGGGCGGGAGGTCCACCATCCGGAGCTCGGGATGCGCATCCTCGACCGGGTGGCGGTTCACAACGGCCATCTGGCCAAGATCGAGGCATCCCCCAAGCTCGATGGACGGAACATGACGATGGTCCTGGCCCCGGACAAGCGGGTGCAGGCAGCGGCGGAGGCCGCTCGCAACAAGTTGGCGGCGGACCAGCGCCGTGCCGAGCTCGACGGAGCCGAAAGCAACGGCACCGAAGTGCACGGCGGTGAGGGGAACCTCGCCGAGGGGAACGGCGGATCACCAGGCGGGCCGGCTGCCAACGGGGTGACGACCCAACCGGTCCAGCCCGGGCCCAGCGTGGTCGGCGCTGGCGACGACGCCAAGGAGGTATGAGATGCCCAAGGTGAAGACGCACCGAGGTGCGGCCAAGCGGTTCAAGCTGACCGGGAGCGGCAAGCTGATGCGCCGCCAGGTGGGGATGAACCACATCCTGGAGAAAAAGCCCACCAAGCGCACCCGACGCCTCAAGCAGGAGCGCGAGATGACCGGCGGCGACGAGCGTCAAGCCAAGCGCCTGCTGGGCCGGCGCTAACAGCGCTGGTCCCGCACAAAAGGAGAACCGATGGCCAGGGTAAAGCGAGCAGTCCACGCCAGGAAGCACCACCGCGCCGTGCTCGAGCAGGCACAGGGGTACTACGGAAACAAGAGCCGTTCCTATCGGGCGGCCAACGAGCAGGTCATGCACTCGTTGCGCTACGCCTACCGCGATCGTCGTGCCCGCAAAGGCGACTTCCGCAAGTTGTGGATCCAGCGGATCAACGCCGCCGCCCGCCAGGAGGGCATGAGCTACAGCCGCTTCATCAGCGGGCTGCGCCAGGCTGGCGTCGAGGTCGACCGCAAGGTGCTGGCCGACTTGGCCGTGACCGATACCTCCGCCTTCGCCGCCCTGGTCCAGGTGGCTGCCACCGCCTCGGCCGGGCTCAACGAATAGCGACCCGGCCCCGGTGGCCGGGTCAGAACCGCTCGGTGCGCACCACAAGAAGGTCGAACGATTGCGCCGGCTCCTCGCTCGCCGGAGCTTCCGGAGCTCGGAGCGGGCCTTCGTGGTCGAGGGTGCGACCCTGGTGGGCGAAGCCCTGGACGCCGGAGTTGCCCTCGAGGCCGTGTTCGTCGCCCCCACCGATGGGCCGGTACCACCGGTGGTCGACCGGGCGTCGGCCGCAGGCCTGCGCCTGCACCACCTGGCTCCCGGCGTATTGGCGCGGGTGGCCGGTACCGTCACCCCCCAGCCCGTCCTGGCCATTGCCCCCATGTGCGACGTCGAGCTGGATGAGATCGCCGGGGTGGCTCTGGGCATGGTCTGTGTCGACGTCCGAGACCCTGGCAACGCCGGTAGTGTGCTGCGCTGCGCCGAGGCCTCCGGCGCCGGGGCAGTGGTCTTCTGCACAGGCTCGGTCGATGTCTTCAACCCCAAGACCGTCCGTTCGTCGGCCGGGTCGCTGTTCCACGTGCCCGTGGTATCGGGAGGGGACCCGGCCGAGGTGCTTGTCCGCCTTGGCGCCAGCGGGGTCCAGCGGCTGGGGACGGTGGCGCGAGACGGTCGTCCCTATGATGAGGTCGACTTCAGCATCCCCAGCACGGTCGTCCTCGGCAACGAAGCCAACGGCCTGCCCCCGGACCTCGACCAGTTTCTCGACCTGCACGTCACCGTCCCCATGGCCGGCCGAGCGGAGTCGCTCAACGTGGGCATGGCAGCAGCGCTGATGGGTTTCGAGGCCCTCCGCCAGCGCCGCCGGCGATCCTCTTCGCCGTGAGCGACCAGATCGCGCTCGACGACGTGCCGCTGGCCGCCCTGGTGGTAGATGTCGACGGGCAGGTGACCGGGGCCAACGCCGCCGCCGCCGAGCTCACCGGCCGGCCCGCCGACCAGCTCGCCGGCGCCGAGCTGGCCGAGCTGCTCCCCGACCTGGCGTCGCCGGGCCTGGTCCTGGTGGCCGAGGAGCTGAGCATGCGCCACGCCGAGGGCTGCCGGGTGGCGGTGGTCGTCGACAGGCGCCCTCGCCGCGACGTCACGGGAGCGGTGGTCGGCTCGGTGTTGACCATGCGCCCTGCCCAACAGGGCCGACAGGGGCCGACGGGTATGGAGGTGGTCTCCACCGTGAGCCACGAGCTGCGTTCGCCCCTGACCTCGGTCAAGGGCTACACCTCTTTGCTCCTGAGCCGTTGGGACCGGCTGAGCGACGAGCAGAAGAAGACGATGCTCGAGCAGGTCCACCACGACGCCGACCGGGTCACCCGGTTGGTGAACGAGCTCCTCGACATCAGCCGTCTGGAGACCGGCCACCTGCAGCTCCGGCGCCAGATGGTCGGCCTTCCCGGACTGGCCGCCTCGGTGGTGGCCAAGCTGGCCATGGAGTACCCGGACCTGGAGTGCGACGTCATCTTCCCCGTCGGCTTCCCCTCGGTGCCCGCCGACCCCGACAAGGTCGAGCAGGTGCTAACCAACCTGGTGGAGAACGCCGCCAAGTACGCCAGCCCCGAGCACGTGCAGGTCTCAGGGGCGGTGGACGGCGACACCGTGGCCGTGGCCGTCACCGACACCGGCGATGGCATCCCTGCCGGCGACCTGCCCAACATCTTCGCCAAGTTCTACCGCAGCGACCAAGGCCGACCCAGCGGCTCGGGGCTGGGCCTGTGGATCAGCCGAGGGCTGGTCGAGGCCCACGGCGGCCAGCTCAGCGCTCGCAGCGTGGTTGGTGAGGGCAGCGTGTTCTCCTTCACCCTGCCCCTCGGGCCGAGGGCCGACGGATGAGCGGGGACGCCAGCGACGAGGGGAGCGGGGGGATGGCCAGCGCGGCAGTCGACTTCGAAGCCCTGGTGCCCGAGGTCCTGGACAAGGTGCAGGGGGCGTCCACCCTCGAGGAGCTGCGCCGCGTCGAGGCCCACGTGCTGGGTCGACGTTCCCCCCTGGCCGCGGCTCGATCGGCCCTGGGCACGCTGGCTCCCGAACAGCGACGGGAGGCCGGTCGTGCGCTCAACCAGGCCTGGACCGTTGTCGAGGAGGCGCTGGCCGAGCGCACCCGGGTGCTGGAGGCGGCCGAGCGCCGGGCTCGGCTCGTAGCCGAGCGCCTCGACCTCACCGAGGTCGTCCCCTCCCGGCGCCGGGGGCACCTGCACCTGGTCACCCAGGCTCGGGACCGGCTGGAGGACGTGTTCGTGGGCATGGGCTACACGGTGGCTGAGGGGCCCGAAGCGGAGACCGACTGGTACAACTTCGGCGCTCTCAACTTCCCACCCGACCATCCCGCCAGGGCCATGTACGACACCCTCTACCTTGAGCTCGGGGCGCCGGAGTCCACGCTGTTGCGGACCCACACCTCGCCGGTGCAGATCCGGGTGATGGAGGCCAGCGAACCTCCCATCTACTCGGTCATGCCCGGCCGTTGCTACCGCCAGGACACCGCCGACGCCAGCCACCTCCCCAACTTCCACCAGATCGAGGGACTAGTGGTCGATCGGGGCATCACCCTGGGCGACCTGGCGGGAACCCTCGACGCCTTCACCGGGGCCTACTTCGGCAAGGGCTTCCGCTCCCGGCTGCGGCCGTCCTACTTCCCGTTCACCGAGCCCTCGGCCGAGTTCGACATCACCTGCGTCTTCTGCCGGGGGGCAGGATGTCGGACCTGCGCCCGGACCGGGTGGCTGGAGCTGGGCGGGTGCGGCATGGTCCACCCCAACGTGTTCCGCTCCGTCGGCTACGACCCCGAGGCCTGGTCGGGCTTCGCCTTCGGCTTCGGCATCGACCGGATGGTGCTCATGCGCCACGGCATCGACGACATGCGCGAGCTCATCTCCACCGACGTGCGCTTCCTACAGCAGTTTTGAGTTGGGGGGGGCAGCGCCCCCCCCCAACAAGTCCCCCGCTTCTTACGCAACAGAGAGATGCCTGATGGTTCCTTGGAACTGGACGACCTGGTAGGGGCGCACTCCCATGAAGGAGCAGACCTGGTCCGACCGCGTGCCGATGAACAGGTTGCGGGCGGTGAACGTCCCGCCGCCGGTGACGCCCTGGTAGGCGCCGTCACCGCCGGTTATCTCAAAGGTGCCCCCGACCCGCTCGGTCCGGATGCAGGCGCTCGTGTTGGTGTCCTGCGAGATGACCTTGCCATGGGCGACGACGAACAGCGTTCCCTTGTGGAAGGACCAGGTAGCGGTGATCGTGAGGGTGCCGCCGGGGCCGGGCTGGACCGTCTTGCTGTCGGTGCCGGTGTCGTTGAGGACACCCGACGCGACGACGCGGTCGGGCGCCGGTGGGGCGGCCACGACGGTGAACCGTTGGTTGACAGCGCTCTCGGCGACGGCCGATGCGGCCATGCCGAGACCGGCCGTGACCACCACCACCAGCGCGATGGCGATGTGGCGTTGCGCCCGTCGCCAGGGCGACCGTGCTCCTGCAGTCGTGTACATGTGCTCTCCTTGCGCTCGAGTTGGGTTGGCTCCCTTGAGGGCGTGAGCTCAGGCTTCACGGATGTGAAGCGTTCGCTCGCGCCCTGACGGTGTGACCCGAAGCAGCTTTCGGTCAACGCTGAGCTGGCTTCGGTTTGCCGCGAGATGGCGTAGGACACGACTCACGCCGGATTGGGGAGAGCCCGGCGTCTGAGCTCTCGTCCCAAAATGGGCCCGTCGCTACGATGGCGGCGTGCCGGCACGGGGCAGGCGTCCAGCCAGTGTGGAGCGGCCTCTGCCGGGCGGGACAGTGACCTTCACCGCGGCGGTGGGGACCGGTCTCGACGAAGAGGCGTGGTCGGAGGCCGTGGCCTCCGCCGGAGGCGTCATCGTCCAGACCGGGAGTGGCGCGGCGAAGGTAGCGGTGTTCACCCGACCGAGCGACGCGGTGGCTGTTGCCCTGGCGACCTCCTCGGAGGTAGGGCTTCGGCGTCGGGGTTGGACCAACCGGACGGCCGTTCACATGGCCGCGGCCGACCCGGTGGGCCGCGGTTACCCGCCGGCGGTGCTTCTGCCACTGCTTCGCCTGTGCGAGGCGGGCCAGCCTGGCGACGTGCTGCTCTCCAACCCGGCCGCCGAGCTCGCTCGCGACGACCTGCCCGGGGCATCAGCGCTGGTCGACCTCGGTGCCCTGCGCCTGCCCGGGCTCTCCCGGCGCATGCGGGTGTGGCGGCTCGTCCACGACGACCTTCCCGAGGAGCCCGCGCCCCTTCGGACGGTGGACGCCCTCCTTCACGGTGTCCTCGGGGAGACCACCAGCTTCGTGGGCCGTCACGCCGAGCTGGCCGAGGTTGTCGGTTCTCTCGAGGCCCACCAGCTGGTGTCCGTCGTCGGAGTCGGTGGCGTCGACAAGACCCGCCTGGCGATGTCAGCGTCGGTGGAAGCCGCAGCCAGGGGAACGTTCCCAGATGGTGTCCATGTGGTCGACCTTGGCGCGCTCGACCGCCCCGAACAGGTGATGCTCACCGTCGCCAAGTCGCTGGGGCTCAGCGACCAGGCCGGGCGTACGGTCGAGGCTTCCATCCTGGAGCACTTGAGCGACGCCCGAGCCCTGGTCGTGCTCGACAACTGCGAGCACGTCCTCGACGCTGCCGCTGGGGTGGTGGCGCTGGTTCAGCCCGCCTCCCGGTTGCGGGTGCTGGCCACCAGCCGGCACCCCTTGGGTGTGGCCGGTGAGCGCGCCGTGGAGCTGGCGCCGTTGGCCGCGGCCGACGCGGTGGTGCTGTTCGCCGACAGGGCCATCGCCGCCTTCCCGCCGTTCGACCCGACCCGCTGGGAAGAGGCGATCGCTGCTATCTGCCGGCAGCTCGACGGGATCCCCCTGGCTGTCGAGCTCGTCGCCGCCCGCGCCGATCTGGCCCCACCGCCGACCGTCCTCGATCGCCTCCAGGCGTACGGCTCCCTCGACGTCAGCGCCCCGAGAGCCCAGGCGCGCCACGGATCGTTGCGCACGGCGATGGCGTGGAGCTTCGGGCTCCTGGAGCGGCCCGAGGCGACGCTGTTGCTGCGCCTCGCCGTGTTCAGGGGTGGCTTCGACGTGCCCGCAGCTGACGCCGTCTGCGGCTACCCGCCGCTGGAGGGCGTTGACCGGTTCGGTCTGCTTGCCGCCCTCGTCGACCACTCCCTCGTGCGCGCCGGGGAGGAGTCGGGTCGGGCTCGCTACCGGCTTCTCGAACCCGTGCGCCAGCTCGCCCTGGACCGGCTGGCCGAGATCGAGGGCACTGAGGCAGCGGCCACCCGCCACTTCGAGTGGTGCCGGGGCCTGGCCGCTGAGGCAACGGCGATGGCCGCGGTGGCCGGGATCTGCTGGCTTGAGCGTCTCCAAACTGAGCACGACAACCTGCTGGCCGCCCTCCGCTGGGAGGGGGCGAGAGCCGAGGACCGTCTGGCCTTGGCCGTCGCCCTTGGACAGTATTGGCACACGCGAGGTCTCTGGTGGGAGGGGCGACGGGAGCTCCTCTGGTCGCTGGCCAGGGCGGGGGAGGCGTCGACGTCCCTACGAGCTCGGGCTGGCATGCGCCTGGGCGTCCTCGAGATGCGGCTCGGCCACACCGGCAAGGCCGAGGCGCTGCTGGCGGATGCCGCCGAGGTGCTCGGCCGGCTTGGCGAGACACGGGGGCACTGTGAGGCTTTGGGCTGGCGGGCGATGCTCCAGAGCCGGCTGGGCGACAACGCCTCCGCTCGGGCCCATGGCCGCCGGGCGGTGTCGGTGGCCACCGAATCCGGCGACCAGCGCGCCCGGGGCCAGGCGCTCGACCTTCTTGCCCAGGTCGAGCACCAGGCCGGAGACTTCGACTGCCTGCTCTCCCTCCAGAATGAGGCGCTCAAAGCCTTCCGCGCTGCCTCCGACCGCCCCGGGGAGGCGCACGCGCTGCATGGTGTGGGCCGGGCGCTCCTGGGTCTGGGCGACCTCGACGGGGCCCGACGGCGCATCGCCGACGCCCACCGGCTCTTCGTGGAGCTTGGCGAGCCTTTCGGGCGGGCGGTCACCGCGCTGGGGCTCGGTCGGGTCGAGATCAACGCCCACAGGAACCGCGAAGCCCTGACTGCGCTGGCCGAATCGCTCGACGGCATGGCCGGATTGGACGACCCCCGGGGGATCGCCCACTCCCTCCAGGGCATCGCCCTCGCCGCCCTCGAGCTCGGGGAGACGGAGGATCCGATCCGTCTGCTCGGCGCGGGTTCGCTCCTCTTCGACGACATCGGCGTGGTGCCCAACGGCCACGAGAAGCAGGAGTGCGAGCGGGCGCTGGGCCGGGCCCGCCGCGAGCTGGGTGCGCCGCTGACCGAGGAGCTGTGGGGCGCAGGCCGGGCGACGCCCCGGACGACGGCCGTTGCTCTGGGCCGGCGGTTGGCCGCTGACCTCACCCGCCCGCCTGCGCACGCGCACCCGGTGCGCCAACAGCGAATGTTCCGGTCAGAGGGCGAGCAGGTCCGCGTCGAGTTCGACGCCGGGTGCTTCTTCGTGGCCCGGGCCAAGGGGACTGACTACCTGGCGCGCCTCCTGGCCCAGCCGGCCCAGGAGCTGCACGTGCTCGATCTGATCGGCCAGCCACTCCATGGCACGAGCGGATGGAGTGGCCTTGGCCCTGTACTCGACGCCGAGGCGAAGTCAGCCTACAAGCGACGCCTCGACGAGCTGCGGGAGGACATGGACGAGGCCGACCGGTTCGCCGACAGCGAGCGTTCCGCCCGTGCCCGCCTCGAGATCGACGCCCTCACCCGTGAGCTGTCGGCCGCGGTCGGCCTCTTCGGCCGGGACAGAGCGGTCGGCACCGCTGCCGAACGGGCCCGCCAGAGCGTGACCAAGGCGATAAGGGCCGCGCAGGTCCGAATCGCCACGCAGTCCCCTGCACTGGGGCGCCATCTGGCGGTGACGGTGCGCACGGGCACGTTCTGCGCCTACCTCCCTGACCCTTCGGTGCCCTGGGAGACGTGACTGCCGCACGCATCAGATGCTTCGGTGTCCGATGCGTCACGGGATCGACGGAGCGGCGTGCCATCGAGTCCAGTGCTCGTCCAAGAGGTGCCACTTTCTACTATGGTGTACACATGCGGGAAATGGGCGTTCGAGAGTTGAGGCAGTCCCTCAGTCAGACCCTGCGCGCTGTCGGCCGCGGTGAGCAGGTACGAGTAACACTTCGAGGACGTCCGCTGGCCGACATCCTTCCCGCCGCTGCCGCCAGACGGGGAGACGACCGTCTGCGCGAGCTCGTCGCTGAGGGCCGCATCGCCCCCCCCTCACGATCTCGGCCACATCGGGCCCCGAGACTTGCCAAAGCCCGCCGCAGCGCCTCAGGGCTGGTGCTGTCCGAGCGGGATGCCGAGCGCTGAGCCTCTATCTCGATGCCAGCGCGTTGGTCAAGCGCTACGTCGCCGAGCTTGGCAGCGAGGTGGTCCGCGAGGCGATGGAACGAGCCGAAAGCTGGTACATGTGCCGCCATGGATTCGTCGAGACTGTTCGGGCCGTCGCCCTCGCCGCCGGCGACGGGGCGACCAGGGCGGTCAAGGAGGAGTGGCCGGCGTTCGGAGTCGTCGAAGTCGACCAGGCGCTTGTCGAGCACGCCGCATTCCTCGCTCTCGAGCGCGATCTCCGTAGCCTCGACTCCCTCCACCTCGCTGCCGCTCTCGTGCTTCCCGGCGAGGACCTGGTGGTCGTCACTTGGGACCGGCGGCTGCACAAGGCGGCAGCGGCCGAAGGACTCGAGTTGCTTCCAGAGGTGCTCAATCTGACCTAGGTCTGCGCAGTGAAGGAGCGATTTGGCTCTAGGTTGGGCTGCCTTGCTGGTTCCGCTTTCTTGGCTCCGGGATTTTGCCCCCATCGACTTGGCGGTCGATGAGGTCGTTGCCGTCCTGGATGACTTGGGGTTGGCGGTGGAGTCGGTGCGGGGGGTGGGGGCGGACCTGGCCGGGGTGGTGGTGGCTCGGGTGCTCGAGATCGTGCCCATCGCCGGGGCTGACCGGATCCGTTCGGTGGTGGTGGACGCAGGTGGGGCGGAGCCGGTCCCGGTGGTGTGCGGGGCCTGGAACTTCTCCGTGGGCGACCTGGTCCCGTTGGCCACCGTGGGCACAGTGTTGCCCGGTGGGATGGAGATCAGGCAACGGCGCATGAAGGGGGCGGTGTCGCAGGGGATGCTGTGCGCACCCGACGAGCTCGGTCTGGGTGGCGACCACGACGGGATCCTCGTGCTCGGTGCCGAGCTGGCTCCGGGTGCGCCGGTGGGCCAGGCCCTGGGCGTGGTGGCGGACACCGTGGTGGACCTGGAGGTCAACGCCAACCGGCCCGACGCCATGTCGGTGGCTGGTGTCGCCCGCGACCTGGCCGCCCGCCTGGGCCTGCCCTTCGGCATCCCCGAGGCCAAGGTGGTGCCAGGCCCGGGCATCGAGACGGTGTCGGTGGTCATCGACGACCCCCAGGGTTGTGGGCGGTTGGTGGCCCAGGTCCTGACCGGGGTCGCCGTCGGTCCCTCGCCGGCGTGGTTGGCGAACCGGTTGGAGCACGCCGGCATGCGGTCCATCAACAACGTGGTCGACGCCTCCAACTACGTGATGTTGGAGCTGGGACAGCCCACGCATCCCTACGACCTGCAGCGGTTGGCGGGACATGGCCTCCGGGTCCGCCGGGGTCGACCGGGCGAGACCCTGGTCACCCTGGACGGGGTGGAGCGGGCCGTGGGCGACGACGACCTGTTGATATGCGACGGCCTCGACCAGCCCATCGGCATCGCCGGGGTCATGGGCGGTGCCTCCTCGGAGATCGACGCCGGCACCACCGAGGTGGTGCTGGAAGCGGCGTGGTTCGACCCACTGTCGATCTCCCGCACCTCCCGGCGCATGAAGCTGCGCTCGGAGGCCTCTGCCCGCTTCGAGAAGGGTTGTGACTGGACCGGCATCGACCGGGCCGTGGCCCGGTTCTGCGATCTGCTGGCCGCCGGCGGAGCCACGCCTGCCGGCTCGCCCGTCGACGTCCGGGGCCAGGTGCCCGATCGTCCGCCCGTTCGGGTGCGACCCTCACGGGTCAACCAGCTCCTCGGCACCGACCTGAGCCGGGAGCAGATGGCTGGCTACCTCGATCCCATCGGCTTCACCGCCTCTCCGGTGGGCGGTGACGGTGAGATCGAGGTGCGGGTCCCCCCTTGGCGCCTCGACAGTGCCGAGGAGATCGACGTGATCGAGGAGGTGGCCCGCCTCCACAGCTATCGGGCCATCCCCAAGTCCCTGCCCCGCAGCCCGCTCACGGGCGGGCTCACCCCCTACCAGCGTGACCGACGGGTGGTCCGCCAGATCCTGGCCGGCGCCGGTGCCGACGAGGCGTGGACCACCACCTTCGTGTCGCCGAGCGAGCTCGTGCGCTGCGGCCTCGATGCCGACGTGGCCGTGGCCGTGGCCAACCCCCTGGTGGCCGAGGAGTCCCGCCTGCGGCCATCGCTGCTTCCTGGGCTGCTCGCCGCGGTGGCCGGCAACGCCCGCCACCGGCTCACCGGCGTGGCCCTGTTCGAGATCGGCCACACCTTTCGTCAGCCCCAGCGTGACCAGCAGCTCCCCGACGAGGCGGAGGCGGTGGCCTACGCCGCCGCCGGCGCCGACGCCGCCGAGGCGGTGACCGTGTGGCACCTTCTGGCCGGCGGGCTGGTGCTGGCCGGTCACCAGCTCGAGGCCACCACCGCGCCCGGCCTGCACCCGACCCGCACGGCTGCGGTGGTCATCGACGGCTCGCCCGTCGGGGTTGTGGGCGAGGTCGACCCGGCGGTGCTGGAGGCCCATGAGATCGGTGAGCGGGTGGCGTGGATGGAGCTCGACCTCGGCCGGCTCCTGGCAGCCCCTCACGGTGGGGACGCCTACCGGGCGGTAAGCCTGTTCCCGTCCAGCGACGTCGACCTGGCCTTCGAGGTCGACGAGGTCACGCCGGCGGCGGCGGTGGAGTCGACGCTGCACCAAGCCGGTGGCGCCCTGGTGGTCTCCGTCTCATTGTTCGACGTCTACCGCGGCGACCAGGTGGCCCAGGGCCGGCGCAGCCTGGCCTGGACCGTTCGCTTCCAGTCGCCCGACCACACCCTGACCGACGAGGAGGTGGCCACCGCCAGGCGCATGCTCGTTGCCGCGGTGGAGGCGGCCCACCCGGCCACGCTGCGGGGATGACGCGGTGGCACCGTTCACCTTCGACCGTCGATGGCGCTTCGCCGTCGGGCCTGAGCAGCTGTGGACGGTGCTGGGCCGCACTGACGACTTCCCCCGGTGGTGGCCGTGGCTCGAGGACTACGACTCCGACGGCCTCCACGATGGCGCCAATGCCTGTTTCTCGGTGCGCCCGCCCTTGCCCTACCGGCTGCACCTGACCGTCGCCGTCGGCCACGTCGAGCCTTGGCGCTGCATCGAGGCCGCTATCGGTGGCGACCTGGAGGGACCGGCTCGCCTCGAGTTGGCCGCGGCATCTGGAGGCAGCGAGGCCCGGCTAACCTGGTCCCTGGAGCTGCGCCGGCCCCTCCTGTTGGCCACTGAACGTCTGGCTCGCCCGGCGATGGTGTGGGGCCATGACCGGGTCGTGTCCGCTGGCGTACGGCAGTTTCGCCGGCGGGCGCTCGGCCCGGGAGGATTGCTGGACGATTGAGGTTGCTCAGCAGCGCTGAGCGTCCACAAATGCCGGGAGCGCCTGGGGGTCCGCCGCCGGGTGGGAGGGCCAACCTAGGATCGCCGCCGTGTCGGTCCCGGGCATCGCCGCCTACGTCCAAGAGGAGTTCAGCGCCGATGAGGCCGAGGTGCTTCGACGGTACGTGACCAACGTGGACGGACCGGTCTTCGCCCTGGTCAACCTGCCCGAGGTGGTCAAGGGGGCGCTGTTCGCCCGTTACAGCCGAACTCACAAGAGCTTGCGCCGCCTCTTCCTCGACGAGTTCGTGGGCGACCTCGATGTCGAGGGCGACGCCGCCATCGATGCCACCGTCGGCGTCGAGAGGGCCGAGCGGCTCTACGAACGGGCGTTCCTCGAGTATGGCGACGACTCGGTGGCCCAGCTCGGTGGCGTCCATCTGGCCTGCGAGCAGGCGTCGAACCTGCTCACCAAGATCCTAGAGCGGGGTCGGCTGATGTCGTACCTGGAACAGTCCACCCGCTACATCGCCTATGACGACCGCCTCGGTGGCCGCTATCGGTACTACCGCGACCCGGAGCTGCTGGCCTCGCCGCTCGGCACCCGCTACGTGGGCGACATGGACCGGCTCTTCGACGCCTACGCCGAGCTTGTCCCCGTCGTCCAGGAGTGGTGCCGGGGGCGCTACCCAAAGCAGGCGGGAGACTCCGACTTCGTCCACCGCCGGGCGACGAGGGCCAAGGCCCTCGACGCCGTGCGGGGAGTGTTGCCGGCGGCCTCGCTGTCCAACGTGGGCATCTACGGGAGCGGCCAAGGCTACGAGGCGTTGTTACTGCGCATGCGGGCGCACCCGCTGCCCGAGGCCAGGGCCTACGCCGACCTCATGCTCGGGGAGCTGCGCAAGGTCATTCCCTCGTTCCTAACCCGGGTGGACCTTCCCGATCGAGGAGGCGCCTGGTCGCAGTACCTGGCAGCCACCCGCCAGGACACCGCCGAGTTGGCGGCCAAGCTGTTCGCCGACGCCGCCCCACCTCCGCCCTGCCCCGAGGTCACCCTCGTCGATTTTGACCCCGACGGGGAAGAAAAGGTGCTGGCCGCCATGCTCTACCCTCACGTCGACCTGACTGAGGATCGGATCATCGAGCGGGTGCGGGAGCTGAGCGCCGGGGAGCGCTCGGCGCTGGTGGCCGCCTATGTGGGCGACCGCACCAACCGCCGTCACAAGCCGGGCCGGGCCCTGGAGCGGATCTCCTACCGCTTCGACGTGTGCACCGACTACGGCGCCTTCCGTGACCTGCAGCGCCACCGGATGCTCACCATCGAGTGGCAGCCCCTGACTCCCCGTCACGGCTACGCCCTGCCCGAGGCGGTGGCCGAGGCGGGGGCGGCCGGCCGCTTCAACGAGGCCATGGAGCGCTCCGCCGGCCTGTACGAGGCGCTCAACGAGCGTGACCGGGAGCGGTCCTCCTACGCCGTCTGCCTCGCCTACCGGGTGCGCTTCTCCATGCAGGTCAATGCCAGAGAGGCGTTGCACATGCTCGAGCTGCGCACCGCGCCCCAGGGCCACCCCGCCTACCGGGCCGTCTGCCAGCAGATGCATCGCCTGATCGCCGATCAAGCCGGTCACCGGGCCGTCGCCGAGCTCATGCGCTTCGTCGACCATTGCGGTCCTGGGCTGGAACGCCTGGATGCCGAGCGGCGAGCCGAGCAGCGGCGAGCCGGGCAGCGGCGAGCGTCCGACCAGCAGACGGACCCGGATCTCGGGGAGTAGCACCCGGCGGGGCACTGGTCGTTCCCCCCTCCGGTGGCGGTGGAGGTGACGGGTGTTGCTGGTGGGGTTGAAGGGGAGCGAGGCAGTGGACCATACTGGCGGTCTGCGGGCGGACGTGGAGGACGCCCAGTGCGCGCCATCAAGCCCCCAGCCACCCATCGTCGTCCTCGACGGCGCCTCGATACCCTCGTGGCACTGGTGGTGGTCGCCGGGGTCGCCCTCGCCGGACCCGCCGCCACCAACCGCCACACCGTCCGCTCGGGCGAGACCCTCTCGGAGATCGCTGCGGCCAACGGCGTGACCGTGGCGGCGCTGGCCAAGGCCAACGGCATCGCCGACATCCACCGGGTGGTGGCCGGCACCACCCTCACCATCCCGGCTGCGGCCAAGGCTTCCCCGCCCACCCACACCGTGGCTCGGGGGGAGACCCTCTCGGAGATCGCCGCTTACTACGGTCTCACCGTCCGGGACCTGGCCGAGGCCAACGGCATCGTCGACGTCCACCGGATCCGGGCCGGCGACGTGCTCGCCCTTCCCGGGCCTGCCAGCAGTACAAGTGGTGGCGCCGGTGTCGATGTCTCCCGCTTCCCTGCCCGGCTCCGGTCGTCGCCAGAGCGCCTGGCCCTGGTCCCCGTCTTCGAGCGATGGGCCGACAACTACGACGTCCCGTTGGACCTGCTCATGGCCATGACCTGGCTGGAGTCGGGCTGGCAGAACGACGTGGTGTCGCCGGTGGGGGCCATGGGTATCGGCCAGCTAATGCCCGACACCGTCACCTGGTTACGCGACGTGATCATGCGGTTACCGCTCGATCCCCACGACCCGAACGACAACATCCGCATGACCACGCGCTATTTGAAGTGGCTGCTCGACCGCACCGGCGGTGACGCGGGGACCGCGCTGGCCGGGTACTACCAGGGGTTAGCAGCGGTGCGCAGCTCGGGGGTCTTCCCTTCCACCACGGTGTACGTCGCTGACGTCCTAGCCTTCCGCGACCGCTACTTCTGATCTTCGGAGGACATTTTTCTACCCGTGCTGACCAGCCGTGATGCGCGTCAAGGCTGGTCAGCGCGGTCGTCTGGGGCCCTACCGCGTCCTTGACACCCAGCCTGGCGCCGTGGCAAGAAGGCACCACCCCTCGTCTCGGTGGATGGGACAAGAGGTCGGGCCGAGGGGCCCAGCGCAGCTCAGTAGCAAACGTCTCATGGGTCCGATCGTGGTTGGTAGCAAGACGGGCCGACCATGGCAGGGCCGGTCGACGGCCCCAACGGCTCGCTGGCCCCTCCCACCCCGACGCCCCCCCCTCTTCGAGGGGGCGGCGGCGGTAGGTAGCAGCGGATCCCACATCGGTGGTGCCGAATCGGTGGCTCAGGGGCTGGGATCGGCGCTTGGGGATCGACGCTTCGGGATCGGCGCCCGGAATGTATAGAGTCCGCCGGCGGTTCCCCCGCCTTTGCCGCCCCTCACCCTGTTCCCTCTCACCTTGAAGGACCGCTATGGCCGACGACCTCGACGACGACGTGACTGACGAGGAGCCCGAGGATCTTGAGCCTGAGGCGCTCGACGACGATGACGCCTCGGAGATCGTCGACGAGGTGTTCGTCGACGAGGTGCTTACCGACACCGACACCGACACCGACGAGGAAGAGGAGGAGGTGGACGAGGTCGGTGTCGGGGACGTCAAGAAGGTCCAGGCGTCGGTGGTGGCCAAGGGGGCGAAGGCGGGCGAGGCTGGTGGTGACGATGAGGAGCCAGGCGAGGAGGACGATGACGAGCCCGACCCCGACGACGTCGAGGCCGATCTGGACACCATCCTCAAAGACCGGCTGGTAGTCGCCGACGAAGACGAGGACGACGACGAAGAGCCTCCCGAAGCCGAGGACAAAGGGGGGGGCGGCAAGGTCAGGCCCCGGGCGCCAGGCGAGTTCGTGTGCCAGTCCTGCTTCTTGGTCAAGCATCCCAGCCAGTTGGCTGACGCAGCACTGCTGTTGTGCCGCGACTGCGTCTGAGGTGGACGGGACTGAGCGAGGACGACCCGTGGACGTGTGCGGCTTTCCCAAACAGCCCGCTTGGGGAAGAATGGAGACGTGTCCCAACCAAAGTCTCCTGTCGACCAAGCTCTCGATCTGTTGTTCTACGCGCCGGTAGGGCTGGCGGTGGCGGCCCGTGAGCTGGTTCCAGGGCTGGTCGAACGAGGACGCAAACAGCTTGACCCCCAAGTGGCGGTGGCCCGCACCGTAGGGCAACTAGCGGTGGCCCAGGGTCGGGCCCAGACCGGCAAGGCGCTCGACCGTGCGTTGAGCCAGGCCCAGGCCACCTTGGTGCAGCTGGGCGTTCTGCCCCCTGAGGGACCGACGCCCGGCGCCGACGATCTGACCACCAGGGCAGCGAGCCCCTCTGGTCAGCCAACGGTGGCGGATACCGAGGAGCGGCTGCCGAAGCGGGATGCCAACGGGCCTGGGGCTGCTGGCCTGGCCATCCCCGACTACGACTCGCTCTCGGCATCCCAGGTCGTGCCCCGCCTCTCCAGTCTCTCGACCGAGGAGCTCGAGGCGGTCCGGGTCTATGAGGCACGCCACCGGGGCCGTAAGACGGTCCTCAACAAGGTCGCGCAGCTCCAAGGCACGTAGTTGGAAGGCGCTCGCCGGGCGACTGGGGACGACCTGGTCAGCCTGGCTGCGTTGGCTGCCCACGCGGTGGCCGAGCAGGTCCAAGCCCGTGGTGGGGCGGTGTGGGCCCAGCGAGAGACCCGACCGTTGCCGGCCCTGGCCTCCCTGGCCCAGGCCCTGCAGGACCCCTCTCAGCTGGTCCTGGCCGGCACCATCGACGACGTGGTCCTGGGCTACGCCGTGGCTCGCCTGGAGACCCTGCGCGATGGCCAGCTCCTCGGCGTGGTCAGCGACCTCTTCGTCGAGCCGGAAGCTCGAAGCGTCGGGGTGGGGGAGATGCTCATCGACCTGGTCCTCGACTGGTGTGGGCAGCACCGATGTCGGGGGGTCGACGCTCTGGTCCTGCCGGGCAACCGCGACACCAAGAACTTCTTCGAGACCTTCGGCTTCACCGCTCGGGCCATCGTCGTTCACCGCCCGCTGGGGCCGGCGAAGGCCCCCGATCCACCGCCAGGGGAGTAACGGTGGCGGTGGGCCCGCTCGTGTGTGTCAGCGCGGTGACGGTCGATGACGACCGCCTGCTCCTGGTCCGACGGGGACGGGGACCGGCCCAAGGTGAGTGGTCCGTGCCTGGTGGGCGGGTGGAGCCGGGGGAGACCCTGGCCGAGGCGGTGGTGCGGGAGCTGGCCGAGGAGACCGGCATCGAGGGCGTGTGCGGCGCCCTGATCGACTGGGTGGAACTGGTGGGGACCGACGGTCACTTCGTCATCCTCGCCTTCGCCGTGGACGTGATGGAAGCGGCGGCGCCGGTGGCGGGGAGCGATGCCCTCGAAGCGGCCTGGGTCCCACTCGCTCGGGTCAGCGACCTCACCTTGGTGGAAGGCTTGGCCGAGCTCCTCCACGCCCACGGCATCCTCGATGTCATCACCTAGGGGACGGGGCTGGTGTGGGCCGGCTGGACTGGGGGTAGGCGCCGCAGGGAGCCCACCGAGGAGGCAGGCACATGGTCAAACGGAAGCTGACGGCGCTGGTCTGGGGCGCAGGGGGGGCGGGACTCGCGTACTTCCTGGATCCCGACCGGGGACGCGCCCGCAGGGCCCGCACGCGGGACCAGGCGGCGGCGGCGCTGCGACGCCGAAGGCGAGAAGCTGAGTCTCAGATGCGCTACGACGAGGGCAGGCTCGAGGGGGTGGCGGCCCGGGCCTCGGGGGCAGGACGTCTCACGCCAGAGGACGACACCGACATCGTCCAGGCCGTGCACGCCGCCCTGTCTCGGTTGGACTTCCCCACAGCCGACGTCAACGTCGAGCTCGTCGACGGGGTTGCCGGGCTACGGGGCCAGGTGGCGTCGGCCGAGCAGATCGGCCGGGTTCAGCAGGCCGTGGACCAGCTGCCAGGGGTGACCGGGGTGCAGAGCTACCTGCACACGCCTGGGACCCCAGCCCCCAACAAGGCCGCATCCCTGGAAGCGTCGGGCTAGCGCAGTCACCAGTCACCACTCACGTCGACCGGCGACGGCGACCGGGTTACCGGCGCAAGGGGACCGCTACTCGACCACCGGTGCCGTTTCCTGGGTCGCCGTTGGCGCCTCGGGGACGCGTTGCTCGGGGCTTTCCTGGTGTGCGGGCTCGCGGGCCTCGTCCTGTACCGGCGGAGGCGGGATCCGGCGAGGCCGGGCCGGCGAGGGCGTTGACGGCCCGGACGCCGCCACTGACGGCTGCCGGCGATCGGGACGTCCCCCGCCGCCACGGCGTCGCGGGGGACGGTCAGCTGGCGAGGACGGCGAGGGAGTAGTGATCCCGAAGCGCTCGGCAATGGCCGGGACCCGTCTGGCGTGCTTGCGGATCTGGGCCAACAGGTCGTCGCCGGGTTCGGTCGGGACCCCGACCGGGGTGACGGCCCGACGGACCGCTGAGTAGGCAACGGCGTCAAGGAGGGTCGCCCAGCGGTCGGCGGCGATGTCGGCGGTCATGGCGGTACCGGCGGCCTCGGCCAGGCGGGTGGCGATCTCTGGCACCAACCGTTCGCCAGGGTCGGGTGATCGGGAGGAGAGCCGGAGCGCCCGAACCACCCGACCGCTCTCCAACGACTGGCGGAGATCGTTCAGCCAGTCGGCGTGCTCAGTCGCAGTGCGCCGCTCGAGGACCTCCTTGAGCCTGGCCGCCGGCTCTCGGGTGTGCTCGTCGCGGGCCACGTCGTCGGCGCTGACGACCACGGACCGCAGGTCGGCGAGCGCCAGCTCGTCGACATCGGCCAGCGCCGCCTCAGCCCGATCCAGCCAGTCGGCCACCCGCACCCGGGGCAGGAGACGCTCGGCTATGGCCAGGACGGCGGTGGTGGGTGCCTCCGGCTTCCCCTCAGCTCTGGCGGCGGCGTTCTGCTCCTCGAGTGCGGTGCGGACCGCGGGCATCCCTCCCCGTAGAGCCTGTTCGGCGATGGGCTGCTGCTCGTGGGGCAGCTCGGCCAACAGGGCATCGCGATTGGCCCGTCCGGGGCGCAGCTTCTTGGGGCGGGGACGCAGCACCGGTTGGGGGCGGGATGGATGGGGTCGGGACGGGCCCTGGTCTCCGCCGCCGGCCTCATCTCCGGGCGGACCGCCCGACCGAGGACGACCAGCGTGCTCGACCCGCCCTGCCGGTCGTGGGGGCCGGCGCCCGCCACTGGGCTTGTCCTGGCGGCCGGGACGCCCTGGCCGGTCGTCGTCACGCCCGGCTGGACGACTGGCGCCCCGGTCGAGCGTGACTGCCCTGTCGTCCGGTGGCGGCCCGATTACCTCGAGGCGGGCAGGCTCACGCCGCTCGCCTTTGGGCGGCAAGACCGTGGTGACGGTGATGCCCTCGAGGTCGATGTCAGCTTCGGCACGAACGACGTCGCCGACCCGGGCTCCGGCAGGCAGGAGGTGGCCGCCGAGCACACCCTTGGGCTGGCGGGCTCCTGCGGCGCGCCACGTCCAGGTTCCGTCGGGGCGCTCACTGGTGAGCTCGACCTCGATCCTGCTGGGCACGCCAGCCACGCTATCCGTCCCAGGCTGGGCCAGGAGATGCCAAGCTGGCGGGGTGCCCACTGGCGAGACCTCCGATGGCGGGAGCGCTGAGCTCTCCGTCGACACCAGCACCCGTCAGGTCGTCGACCTGACTGAGGAGATCATCCGGCTGTGCCGGGGGCGACCAGCAGGGCTGCTCAACGTCTTCGTGCCCCACGCCACCGCCGGCCTGGCCATCATGGAGACGGGCTCGGGCTCAGAGTCGGACCTCGTCGAGCTGCTGACCCGGATCCTGCCTCGAAACGACCGCTACCAGCATCGCCACGGCTCGCCTGGCCATGGCGCCGATCACCTCCTGCCCGTGGTCGTGAGCCCGTCATTGGTCGTTCCCATGGGGGAGGGGAAGCCCCTGCTCGGTACCTGGCAGCGGATCGTCCTGGTCGACCTCAACTCCGACAACCGCCAGCGCCGGGTTGTCCTGACCTTCCTGGGGTCGGCATCAGCCAGGTGACGGTGACGTTCGACGACGACGACGGCAAGGCGTTCTGAGCCTCTCCGCGCTGGCGCTCCGCCCCGAGGGGGTATCCGATCGACGAGGGTGATCCGCCGCTACCGTGACGCGGTGGACCGGCGCATCTTCGGCCTGGAGAACGAGTACGGCGTGACCTGCACCCTGCGGGGGCAACGCCGCCTCAGCCCCGACGAGGTCGCCCGCTACCTGTTCCGTCGGGTGGTGTCGTGGGGCCGTAGCAGCAACGTGTTCCTGGAGAACGGTGCCCGGTTGTACCTCGACGTGGGCAGCCACCCCGAATATGCCACCCCCGAGTGCGATTCGATCCACGATCTGGTGGTGCACGACAAGGCCGGGGAGCGCATCCTCGAGCAGCTCCTGACCTTCGCCGAGCAGCGGCTCCGGGAGGAGGGGATCCGGGGGGTGATCTACCTGTTCAAGAACAACACCGACTCAGCCGGGAACTCCTACGGCTGCCACGAGAACTACCTCACCAGCCGCCGCGACGACTTCGGGCACTATGCCGAGGTCCTGATCCCCTTCCTCGTGTCCCGTCAGATCTATGCCGGCGCCGGCAAGGTGCTGCAGACAGCCCGGGGGGCCATGTACTGCATCTCGCAGCGGGCGGAGCACATCTGGGAAGGCGTCTCCAGCGCCACCACCCGGAGCCGTCCCATCATCAACACCCGCGACGAGCCCCACGCTGACGCCGAGCGTTACCGGCGCCTGCACGTCATCGTGGGTGACTCCAACATGAGCGAGTACGCCACCTTCCTCAAGGTGGGGGCTACTTCGGTCCTTCTTCGGATGCTGGAGGACCCGTCGGTGGTGCTACGGGACATGACCCTGGAGAACCCGATCCGGGCCATCCGCGAGATCAGCCACGACACCACCTGCCGCAAGCGGGTCCGCCTGGCCCACGGTCGGGAGGTGACTGCCATTGACATCCAAAGCGAGTACCTGAACCGGGCTCTTCGCTACGTAGAGGCGAAGGGGGCGAGCCCCATCGAGGAGCAGGCTCTGGGCATGTGGGAGCACTGCCTCACCGGCCTGGCCAAGGACCCGCTGTCGCTGGACCGGGAGTGCGACTGGGTCATCAAGCACAATCTCATCCAGGCCTACCGCGACCGCCACGACCTCGCCCTGATGCATCCCCGGGTGGCGTTGATGGACCTGCAGTACCACGACGTGAACCGCGAGCGGGGCCTGTACTACCGCCTCGAGGCCCGTGGCATGGTCGACCGGATGTGCTCTGAGGACGAGATCGACCGAGCCGGGCCGGGCGGCCTCGAGCCGCCCCAGACCACCAGGGCCCGGCTCCGGGGGGAGTTCATCCGCCGGGCCAAGGAGCGCAAGCGCGACTACACCGTCGACTGGGTGCACCTCAAGCTCAACGACCAGGCCCAGCGCACGGTGTTGTGCAAGGACCCGTTCAAGTCCCGGGACGAACGGGTCGAGCGGCTGATCGCATCGCTTTGACCGTTTCGTCGCCGACCTAGAGGTTCGGCGACGAGTTGGGTCGCCTTCGGCGGTGGGGCGGTCGACCGGCGGAGCCGGTCGACCGCTAGAAAAGACGCGTCGTGCCCTCCTATCGGACTGCTCTCGTTGTCTCGTTGCTCGAGGAGAGACGGGGCCTCCAGCGGTGTGAGGTCGCCTTCGGCGACGACCTCGCCGCCGGAGGCGTCCGTGAAGGACGGAACCGGCTCGGGAAGTCGCGGGCGTTCGTGCTGACCGAGCTGGTCGGACCTGTGGCCGTCGGGGACCGGGTGGTGCTCAACACCACCGCCATCGAGCTGGGGCTGGGCAGCGGGGGCTGGCACGTCGTCCACTGGAACCTCTCTCGGGACGGGTGGCGCCAACCGGGGCCCGGCCACGCCATGAAGCTGCGCTACACCAGCCTGCAGTCCGACACCGGCTCAGCCGAGGAGCTCCACGCCGGCGAGCTGGCCGAGGCTGACGACATCGAGGGCATCCCTGTGGTGGTGTGCGGGCTCCACAGCCAGGTCCCGTGTGTCGCCGTGGCCCTCAAGCACGCCCGCCCCGAGCTCCGGGTGGTCTACGTCATGACCGATGGCGGGGGACTGGCGCTGGCCGGCTCCGACCTGGTGGCGGCCATGACCGCCACGGGGCTGCTCGACGCCACCGTCACCGCTGGCCACGCCTTCGGCGGCGACCACGAGGCGCTGAACGTACCGGCGGCGTTGCTCGTGGCCCGCCGGGTCGCTCGGGCCGACGCGGTCGTGATGGGGATGGGTCCGGGCTCGGCCGGGACCGCCACCCGCCTGGGCTTCTCGGCGCTGGAGGTGGCGCCCGCCCTGGACGCCGCCGAGTCCTTGGGAGGCCGACCGATCGCCGCCGTGCGCTTCTCTCTGGCCGACCCCCGGCTGCGCCACCAGGGGGTCAGCCACCACACCCGCACCGCCCTGGGGCTCCTGGCCCGATCGAGGAGCACCATCGGTGTACCCCGGGGCGTCTTCGAGGCCCGGCTCCGAGCGGATCTCGAGGCCAGTGGTGTGGCTGACCGCCATCGTTTGCTGGCGGTGGTCGATCCTGACGTCCCCGCCCTGTTGGCCCAGCGCCGACTCCGGGTCACTTCGATGAAGCGAGGTCCGGCGGACGACCCTGGCTTCTATGCGGTGGCGGGCGCCGCCGGCACTGCCGCCGCGCTCATCGCCCGCTAGTGGTCTGCGGTGGAGGGTCATCCCGTGACGGCTGCTGCTGAGGGCTTCCCTCCTGAGCGGCTTGCCCACCGGGTCCGCCCGCAACATCCTGGGCCTGCCAGGAACGAACCTGGACGTCGAGGCTGCGGGCCTGCTCAAGGGCTTGCAGGGCGGACCGCTTGAGCCGGCTCATGTAGCGGAAGAGGACGGCGGCTCCCACCGCTACCACCGCCAGCAGGACCAGCGGGGCGTAGTCCACGGCGACGACCCTACTGTGTTAGGGCTCACGCCGAGATTGGTTGAGCGGCGAGGGTGTAGTTCCACTCGCCATGGAAGTCGTGGGGTTCGAGCGGAACCGCAGCCAGTTGGGCATCGGTGATGTTGACGCCCTTGGGGTACCAGT
>JBPCJK010000182.1:0-5099 GCA_051005375.1 Acidimicrobiales bacterium | reverse complement strand
CTGGCGTCGGCGCGGGAGCTCTCGGGGTCGACGCCGGGCTGGAGGTGGGTGATGACCAGGTGGCGGGCGCCGGCGGCCCGAGCGGAGGTTCCCGCCTGGGCGGCGGTGAGGTGCTGGACTAAGGCCTCGTCCTCGGGGGCCAACGAAGCTTCACAGAGGGCCAGGTCGAGGTCGGAGCCGAGCTCGGAGAGCGACCAGCCCGACCCGGTGTCGGCCGAGTAGCCGAGCGATGCCCCGTGCTCGTCGTCGACGCGCACGGCCAGGGTTTCGGGAGGGTGGTCGGTCCGGGAGAACGTCAGGGATAGCCCACCGATGGTGAGCGAGGAGCCCGCGTGCACCTCACTCCAGTCGAAGGCGGGACCGAGACGTCCGTTGACCTCCGCGGCCAGGCGCCGCACCTCGGGCGGGGAGTAGACGCTCACGCCGGTCCGGGGGCGAAGGTAGCGCACGGCGTTGTGATAGGGCAACACATCGACCCAGTGGTCGGGATGGGCGTGGGTGAGGACCACGGCGTCAAGGGCGTCGAGGTCGAGGTGGCGCTGGAGGTTGGCCAGTGTGCCGGGCCCGGCGTCGAGCCAGACCGACGCTCCCCCGCCCTCGACCAGGTACCCGCTGCAGGCGCCACCGGGTTCGGCATAGGAGCCCGAACAGCCGAGGACGGTGACGGCGATGGTCATCGGCCCACGACCCATGAGGGCGTGCCCATAGCCGACCGATGTGGGGTCCTCACCAGCGCACCGGTTCGACGACGCTGAGCTCGGGTCCGAACATCTGGCGCCCGAGGCGCTGGAACAAGCTCACGTCACCGGACGAGAGGAACTGGTGCTGACCACGCCCGGCGGCCGGGTCGCGAGACAGGCCAGAGGCGCACAGGAGCGTGCGCAGCTCGAAAGCCGTCTCGTCAGCCGACGACACCAGCACCACCTCCCGGCCCATCACATCGCTGATGGTACGTGCGAGGAACGGGTAGTGGGTGCAGCCGAGCAACAGGGCGTCGACATCTGCCCGGATGACGGGGGCCAACAGGCGCTCGGCCAGTACGTGGACCTGGTCGGACCCAGTGTCGCCCCGTTCCACAAACTCGACGAAGCCGGGGCAGGCGGCGCAGGTCAGCTCCACCCCGGCGCCGGATGCTGCCACCGCCCGCTGGTAGGCGCCCGACGCCACCGTCCCCACCGTGGCGATGGCGCCCACCCTCCCGCTCCGGGTGGCAGCCACCAAGGCCCGCACCCCGGGCTCGATCACCCCGACCACCGGCACCTCGACCTCCTCCACCAGCTCGTCGAGGGCGGCGGCCGACGCGGTGTTGCAAGCAACCACCAGGCACTTGACCCGGTGACGGTCGAGGAGCAACCGGGCGATCTGGCGGGCGAAGGCCCTGACCTCGGGCAGCGGCCGTGGGCCATAGGGGTAGCGGCCGGTGTCGCCCAGGTAGACCACGTGCTCGGCAGGCAGCAGGTCGATGACCGCCCTGGCGACGGTGAGGCCTCCGAAGCCGCTGTCGAAGATGCCGACAGGTTCCACTGGCCCGGCGGTGCTCAGACCGGCTCCGCCTTGTGGTCGTCGTCGTCGTCGCCACGGTCGCCGGGGTCGAGGCCCAGGCTGGCGCCGGGGAGAAAGCCGAGCGTGCGTTGAGGGAAGGGTATCTCGATGCCGGCCCCGTCGAGGGCCGACTTGACCGCAATGGCCACGCCGGAGCGCACCCGCCACATCGTGGCCACATCCGGTGCGTGCCAGTAGCGCACGGCGAAGTCGATGCTCGACTCACCGAACTCCTCCACCCAAGCCTGTGGCGCCGGCTCCGGACGCACGCCTTCGACCGAAGCGACGGCACCCACCAACACCTGCTGGGCCATGGCCAGGTCGGCGTCGTAGCCCACCCCGACGGCCAGGGTGGTACGCCGGGTGCGGTTGACGGTGAAGTTGGTGATGGGGTTGTTGAGGACCTGGGAGCAGGGGATCAGCACCCGTTCGCCGTCGTAGGTCCGCAGCACCACGGTGCGGAAGTTGACGTCCTCCACGGTGCCCTCAATGTCGTTGCTGGCGATCTGGTCGCCCGAGCGGAACGGGCGGCGAGCCTGGAGCAGGACGCTGGCGAAGACGTTCTCGAGGATGGTCTGAGCGGCGAAGGCCAGGGCCAACCCACCGATCCCGAGGGCGCCGAGCAGCGGCCCGAGGCGCACGCCGAGGACTTGGAGGGCGTACACCATGCCGCCCACCACGACCAGGGCGCCCACCAGCCGCCCGACGAGCTGCGCCGCCTTGCCCGCCCCCTCGCCCCGCTCGACCACATGGGCGGTCAACGCCTTGACCACCCGGCTGAGCACGATGGCGCCGAAGAAGATGCCGCCGGCGACCAGCCAGTCACCAACGGTCAAGCCCGTCAGCGCGTCGGCCAACTCCGAATCAGAAGCACCTTGGGCCAGCAGCATCCGAGAAAGCACGCCCCTGTCGTCTCGCCCTCGAACGGCTGGTTCGGCGGCGAAGGTCTAGAAGTAGATCAGCCGGTTGGCCCGCTCGACCACCTCGTCCAGGTCAGCGGTCCAGGCTCCGGTGGACAGGTACTTCCAGCCGCTGTCGGCGATCAGGATCACCATGACGCCATCGTCGAGGACCTCGGCGCCCTTGGCGGCGGCGGCCATGGCTGACCCCGAGGAGATGCCAGCGAAGACGCCGACGTCGATCAGCCGGCGGGTCCACAGGATCGACTCACGGGCCCGCACGATCATCTTTCGGTCGAGCAGCCTGGCCCCGTCGTTGTCGGTGAACACCGGGGGCACGAACCCCTCGTCGAGGTTGCGCAGACCGTCGACGGTCTCTCCCGCCGGCGGCTCGACCGCCCACAGCTGCACGGCCGGGTTGCGCTCCTTGAGAAAACGGCCCACGCCCATGAGGGTGCCAGCGGTTCCCAGGCCGGCAACGAAGTGGGTCACCTCGGGGCAGTCCCGCCAGATCTCGGGCCCGGTCCCCTCGTAGTGGCCCTTGGGGTTGGCCGGGTTGCCGTACTGGTAGGGGAAGTACCACTCGGGGTGCTCGCCGGCCAGGACCTTGGCCGCCCGCAGGGCCCCGTTTGAACCGTCGGCGCCGGGCGAGGGAATGATCTCGGCGCCCCACACCTCCAGAGCCTGGCGACGCTCGATGGAGACGTTCTCGGGCAGCACCACTTTGAGGTGGTAGCCCCGGATCCTGCAGATCATGGCCAGGGCGATGCCGGTGTTACCTGACGACGACTCGAGCACCACCGAGCCCGCTTCGAGGCGACCGTCCTTCTCCGCCTCTTCGATCATGGCCTTGGCCGCCCGGTCCTTGACTGACCCGCCTGGGTTCTGGCCCTCCAGCTTGGCCAGCATGCGCACCTGGGGGTTGGGGCTGAGGGCCGATATGTCGACCATCGGGGTGTTGCCGATGAGATCGAGGACCGAGTCGTACGGAGCCACGAACGCGCCCCTCAGCCGGCTCCGCCGGCCACCGCTGGCACGATCGAGACCTTGGCGCCGTCGGTGACCGGGGTTTCGAGGCCACCCAGGTAGCGCACGTCCTCGTCGTCGAGGTAGACGTTCACGAACCGGTGGAGGCCGCCACCGGGCGCCTTGAGGTGGCTGGCCGTTCCCGGGAACTGGCGGACCACGTCGTCTACCACCTCACCGACGGTGGCGCCCTCGGCCGAGATCTCCGAGAGACCTCCGGCCTGGGTTCGCAAGATGGTGGGAAGGCGGACGCTGACCGACACCTGAGGCCTCATTCTCTCGCTGCTCGGAAATGCTCCGCGCAAAAGTCGACTGAACAGCTAATGATTCTACCCCTCAGGAGTGAGGTTGATCGGTTCCTCGCCCACCTCGCCCCCGAGGATGCGGTAGGACCGGGAAACCGGCTCGGCGTGGCGCAGGGAGACGATGAGGAAGTGCCAGTCGCCCAGCAGCGCCGCCCGCTCCACGTCGGTGGGCGACGGGTAGGCGTCGGTGTGGGTGTGGGAGTGCATGACCCCGAGGATCTCAAGCCCGTCGCCCTCGTCATCGAGGGTCCGCTCGAAGCGCAGGATGTCCCGGCCGTCGAGGGCGTAGGTCCGAGCCGACCGGTCGACGTTGACGCACGGCCAGAACCTCTCCACCCACCCGTCGGGGCGGCCACCGAGCAGGCCGCAGGCCTCCTCGGGCAGGCAGTCGAGGCTGTGGCCCACCATCTCGAGCCACTCCTGGTGGCGCAGCCGGAGCACGGTGGCCGACAGTAGGCCCGGGTTTGGCGGCAGGCCAGCCTGCCCCCAGCGTTGGTCTGGCAGCGCCCCTGGATAGCCTCACGACCGTGGGCGCCAAGGAGACCAGAGCCGGCGCGACCGTGGTGGCCACCAACCGCCGGGCCCGCTACGACTTCGACATCCTCGACACCTACGAGGCCGGTGTGGTCCTCCAGGGCAGCGAGGTGAAGTCGCTGCGCACGGCCAAGGTCCAGCTCAAGGACAGCTACGCCTACGTGACCGGCGGGGAGGCATGGCTGAAAGGGGTGCACATCGCCCCCTACTCCCACAGCTCCGGCTTCGGCGGCCACGAAACCGAGCGGGAGCGCAAGCTGCTGTTGCGGCGGAGCCAGATCGACGACATCCGCCGGCGCCTCGATGTCGACCACCTGACCCTGGTGCCCCTGTCGGTCTACTTCCGGGACGGTCGGGCCAAGGTCGAGCTCGGGCTGGCCCGGGGTCGCAAGCGCCACGACAAGCGCCACGCCATCGCCGAGCGCGACATGCGCCGCGACGTCGACCGGGCCCTGGCCGGCCGGCGGGTGCGATGAGCCCGGCGGAAGCGGTAGGGTGGGTGGTCCCAGACATGGGGGTGATCGGTTTCGACTTCGGTCGTCGAGGCCAGTGAAGCGAGCCGTGGTTCCCGGAGCCACGTAAAAGAGCCGGGAAACAACAAACAAACGCCGACGACAACGTCGACTTCGCTCTCGCTGCGTAAGTAGCCAGAGCGACGTTCATCCGCTCCCAGCCCTGCGGAGCGGGCATGAACGTCATCAAGCGGGGCTCACCTCTCGACAGCGTCAGCGAGCCGAGAGGGACATCTAGCTGACTACGGCGGTCGCCGAGTGCCGGTGACGTGCGACCGCCC
>JBPCJK010000181.1:0-3629 GCA_051005375.1 Acidimicrobiales bacterium | reverse complement strand
GGTCGAGGAGCCGCAGGCCCTGGGCACGGCCGGGGCGGTGGCCAACCTGCGGGGGTGGCTCGACGGTCGGGCGTTGCTGGTGGTCAACGCCGATGCCTGGCACACTGCCGACCTGGCCCCGCTCGTCACCGGCTGGGACGGTGAGCGGGTCAGGGTGCTGCTGGCGGGTGCGCCCGAGCCGCCCGACCCGGGGCCGACGAGCCTGGGGCCGACGAGCCTGGGGCCGACGAGTCGGGTGCCGACGAGCCTGGGGCCGACGAGTCGGGTGCTGGGCTCACTGCTGCCGTGGTCCGAGGTGGTGACGCTGCCTAGGGAGCCGTCAGGGCTGTTCGAGGCGAGCTGGCGGCCGCACCAGGTCGACGGCAGCCTCGACGTGACCGCCAGCCACGTCCGCTTCGTCGACTGCGGGACTCCGGGCGACTACCTGGCCGCCAACCTTGCATCGTCGGGGGGCGAGTCGGTGGTGGGAAACGGCGCCGTGGTCGAGGGGACGTTGGTGCGCTCGGTGGTATGGCCTGGCGGTGTGGTCCGTCGGGGGGAGTTGTTGGTGGATGCCATCCGGGTGGGCGAGAGCCTGACGGTGCGGGCGGGAGTTTTACCGGGCCCCTGAGCGTCGTCGGGCGACCCTGGATAACCGGGGATCGGAGAGCTCGGGCCAGCAGTGCCGGTCTCGGCCGCGCGCAGCTGGCCGCAGGCGGCGTCGATGCCCGTGCCCCGGTTGCGCCGGACGGTGGCGTTCACGCCGAGCGCTCGTAGCCGCCGGCAGAAGGCGTCCACCCCCGCCTTGGGGGTGCCGGGCGTGGCGTACCCGGGGGTGGGGTTGAGGGGGATGAGGTTGACGTGGGCCCGTAGCGAACGAGCCAGGGCGGCCAACTCGGTGGCGTCGCTGGGGCGGTCGTTGGTCGAGTCGATGAGCGCCCACTCGAACGACAGCCGGCGGCCGCTGGCGGCGACGTAGCGGGCGCAGGCGGCAGTGACCGCCGCCAGGGGGTAGCGACGGTTGAGGGGGACCAGCCGGTCCCGCAGGGTGTCGTTGGCGGCGTGGAGGGACACGGCCAGGTTGACCGGCAGGTCGGCGCCGGCGAGGCGGTCGATGCCGGGCACCACCCCGATGGTCGAGACCGTGAGGTGCCGGGCCGACAGTCCCACGTCGTCGTGCAGGCGCCGCAGCGCCGCCCACACCCGGTCGTAGTTGGCCAAGGGCTCACCCATCCCCATGAACACCACGTTGGAAAGTCGCCGGCGCCCCGACCGCCGGGCGGCCCGCATCACCTGCTCCACGATCTCGCCGCTGCCGAGGTGTCGTTCGAAGCCGGCCTGGCCGGTGGCGCAGAAGCCGCAGCCCATGGCGCAACCGGCCTGTGACGAGACGCACACCGTCGAGCGGTCGTGGTAGTGCATGAGCACGGTCTCGATGTGGGCGCCGTCGCCGAGGCGCCACAGCCACTTGACCGTGTCGCCCCCGTCGCTCACCGTCTCGGCGGCCCGCTGCAGTGACGGTGGGAGGTGCTCGTCCAGGCGGTGGCGAAGTGCCATGGGTAGGTCGGTCATGTCCAGCGGATCGAGGAGCCGGCGGTAGAGCCCGTCCCAGACCTGTAGGGCCCGATAGGGAGGCTGATCGGCCAGGAGGTCGGCGATGACGTCAGGACCGGCTTGGTAGCGACTGGCCACACGTCCAGGGTAGGTGGCGGAACGGCCGGCTCAGCAGACGGATTCCGGAACTCGGGCTCGCCCCGGAACCCTCGTGCCTACGTCGGCGTCGGCTCAGCAGACGGATTCCGGAGCTCGGGCTCGCCCCGGAACCCTCGTGCCTACGTCGGCGTCGGCTCAGCAGACGGATTCCGGAGCTCGGGCTCAGTGGACGGATTCCGGAGCTCGGTAACGTAAGTCCATGGCCGAAGCTCAGGTTGGTACCGAGCAGGAGGAGCCGCGCCGGGTGCCGCAAGAGCACGAGGAGGCCCATTCCGGCCACGGCCATCCCGAGCACCACCACCGCGATGTGCAGGGCGGCACCGCCCGGGCGGCGGTGTTCGGCGTCAGCGACGGGCTGGTGTCCAACGTCGGGCTCATCCTCGGCGTGGCCGGGGCCAACCCCGCCCCCAGCATCGTGCGCCTGGCCGGCCTGGCCGGGCTGGTGGCCGGAGCCATCTCCATGGCCGCCGGGGAGTACAACTCAATGAAGGTGCAGTCCGAGCTGTTGGAGCGCGAGCTCGACCTTGAGCGGCTGGAGCTGCGGCGCAACCCTGAGTTCGAGACCGCCGAGCTGGCCGAGGTATACGAGTCCCGGGGCATGACCGCCGAATCCGCCCGGGAGCTGGCGGAGACGATCATGGCCGACCCGGAGGTGGCCCTGGAGACCCACGCCCGGGAGGAGCTGGGCCTCGACCCCGACCAGCTGGGCTCACCCCTGGGCGCTGCCGGCTCGTCGTTCGTCGCCTTCTCCTTCGGGGCCCTGGTCCCGCTCGTCCCCTGGTTCTTCGGCTCAGGCACGTCGGCGATCATGACCTCGCTGGTCCTGGCCGTGACGGCGGCGGTGGCCGTGGGCGCCATCATCGGCCGCTTCACCGGCCGGCCCCTGCACCGAACCGTCGGTCGCCAGGTCCTGTTCACCCTGGTTCCCGCTGCCCTCACCTTCGCCATCGGCTCCGCCGTCGGCGTCGGTGCCGGGGTCGGTTGACCGCCCCGGACCCGCTCCGAAGCGCCAGTGGGTGGTCGGCGGGCTCGGGCGCGGGCAGGACAGGTGTCGCCGGCTGTACCGGGTCGGTGCTAGCCCCGGGCGCTGAAGACGGCGAGGGCGCCGGCGACGGTGACGTCGATCTCGCTCAAGCCGACGTCGTGGAGCCAGCGTTCGAGGTCGACGGCGGTCCCGCCCGGGCCCATGCTCTTGTCGAGGCTGAGGAGCTTGTCGGCCCGCGCCGTGGCGCCCCGCACCAGCATGCTCCCTCGGAGGATCCCCCCTGGCGCCACGCAACGGAGAACCTCCTCGAGCGCTGCGGTGGGATGGGGGAGGCAGTGCAAGGCGTTGTAGAACAAGCCGACGTCAGCTGCGCCATCGGGCAGCGGGATGGACTCGATGTCGGCCACGTGGAGGACCACGTCATTAAAACCGCGTTGGGCGGCAGCACTTCTGGCTCTGTTCAGCATGGCCGGGGAGTTGTCCACCCCGACGTAATGGTGGTGCCGGCCGGGGTCGATCCATTCCAGGGCCAGGCCTGCGCCGCAGGCGGCGTCCAGCACAGTGGTCCCGACCGGCAGCACGCTGAGCTGACCAAGGTGGCGATGGAGGGGGCGGAAGTCCGAGCCCCACAACAGTCCCCCCACCACGCTGGCCACCCGAGGCCGGCGGATGTACAGCTGTAGAAGCCACCCTTGAGCCCGGCGTAATCGTCACCGTCCATGGCCGAAGCCTATCAACTAGCTATACGATCAGCTAATATGGCTCGTGACCTGGATGCCAGCCGAGCCGCCATCCTCGATGTGGCGGAGTCGGTCTTCGCCGAGCGCGGCTTCGACGGCACATCCATGCAGGACATCGCCACTGCCGCCGGGGTGTCCCGGGGAATGCCCGGATACGCCTTCGGCTCCAAGGCATCCCTGTACGAGGCGGTGCTGGACCGAGCGTTCGCTCG
>JBPCJK010000180.1:0-38155 GCA_051005375.1 Acidimicrobiales bacterium | reverse complement strand
GGCCGGGGCCGACTTCTTGGCCGGGGCGGACTTCTTGGCCGGGGCGGACCTCTTGGCCGGGGCCGACCTCTTGGCCGGGGCCGACCTCTTGGCCGGGGCGGACTTCTTGGCCGGGGCCGACTTCTTGGCCGGGGACTTCTTGGCCGGGGCCGACTTCTTGGCCGGGGCTGGCCTCTTGGCCGGGGCGGACCTCTTGGCCGGGGCTGACTTCTTGGCCGGGGCGGACCTCTTGGCCGGGGCCGGACGGCGGCTGGTCGCAACCGCTCCCCTCGAAGGCGTCGGCGATGGGTCCGCCGGTGCCGATGCAGGCAAGCCCCGCCCTCGTTGGACGTGCCCTATCTGTGAGGCCAGGCGATCGCGCCCCCGTAGCTCGCCGTCGATCATGTCGAAGATCCACTCGGCCTGCTGCAGCCGTCCCCGGGAGGTGTAGGAGAAGCGCAGCACCCATAGGCCCTCGCCGAGCTGGAAGGCGCTCCAGGCGGCGTCGACCTCGTCGTCGGCCAACGCCAAGCCTCGCTCAGCCAGGTTGCGCCGCACCGACTGACCCAGCGGCAGGGCCGACGGCCCCAGACGGGGTTTGTCGAAGGTCAGCGCCCGAGCCTTGATCACGATGCGAGCCTGCTCGGCACGGATGGGGGCGGCGAAGCGGTTCACCCACTCGATATCGGTCCCTGCCTCGGCCGCCACCTCCTCGACCGACCACCCCGCCCGGAGCCGGTCCTGGAGCTCTCTGGGGTTCAGCGCGCTGCCGTGGGAGACCCGACGTTGTTGACGGGCGTCAGCGACGGTGGGGATGACCATCTCCCCCGAGCGCACTCGTTCCGCGTCAGTTACGACCTGCACGAGATCGTCGAGGTCGACCAGGAACCCTCCCGACTTGGATCCCTTGCGGGCGCTCAAGATCAAGCCGTCGAGGTCAGCGGTGAGCCCGACGAGGTGGAGCTTTTGCACACATTCCCCCGGGGTGCGGGACCGGGTCTCGGGCCGGTCGTTTGCGGCGACGGTAGCACCGGTCACGACAGGGAACGTGGAACTACACCTGGCAGGCAGCACAGAAGAAGGTGGAGCGCTGGCCCCACTTGGTCCGCATGATGGGCTGGCGGCATCGCCGGCACGCCTCCCCCTCCCGGGCGTAGACCTTGTGCTCGGCCTGGTAACCCCCCACCGCTCCGTACAGATCTCGGTACTGCTGGTCCGACAGCGACGAGCCCCGGTGCTTGATGGCTTCGTAAAGGGTCTCCAACAGCGACCGGTACAGGCGCCGCACCTCCTGGGTGCTGAGCGACTCCGAGCTGCGGTCGCCTCGCAGGCCGGCGGCCCAGAGGATCTCGTCGCTGTAGATGTTGCCGATGCCGGCCACGAAGCGCTGGTCCATGAGCAGGGTCTTGAGCTTGACCTTGCGCGACCGAAGCCGGGCGCCGAAGGCGTCCCAGCTCATGACATCGTCCACCGGGTCAAAACCGAGCTCGGTGACCTCGGGCACCTCGGCGGCCAGGACCTCGGTGGAGACCACGAACATCTCCCCGAAGGTCCTGGGGTCGAGGTAACGGAGCTGGCCCCCCTGGGTGAAGGTGAAGGTGACGTGGGTGTGGGGGGCCACCGGGTCCTTGATGGCGGCCTTGAGCAACTGCCCGCTCATGCCCAGGTGGATCACCAGCACGTCGTCGTCCATGTCGACCAGCAGGTACTTCCCCTTGCGGCTCACCCGCACCAGCTTCTGGCCCTCGACCTTGCCGATGAAGTGCTTCTTGTTGGGGTGGCGCCGTATGGCCCGCATCCCGGCGACCTCCACTGTCTTGACCCGGCGGCCGATCACCTCCTTGTCGAGGTCGCGGCGAAGGGTCTCGACCTCAGGCAGCTCAGGCATCGGCGCCCACGCTCCGGCGTTGGTGGGCCGCTTGGCCGGTCGTCCCCAGCACCTGCCAGGCCACCTTGGCGGCGGCCTGCTCGGCCTGCTTCTTGGACCTGCCCTTGCCGGTGCCGGTGACCGTCTCGCCCACCACCACGGTGGCCAAGAAGTGCTTGGCGTGGTCAGGGCCATGGTCGACCACCTGGTAGCGGGGCAAGGCCGCAAAGCGGCGGACCGACAGCTCCTGCAGGCGGGTCTTGTAGTCGTGTCCCCCCGGTCCGGACGCGGCCTCGACGATGCGGTCAGCCACCAGGCCGAGCACCAGCTCAGCCGCCGCCGCCCAGCCCCCGTTCAGGTAGACAGCCCCGATCACCGCCTCGGTGGCGTCGGCCAGGATGGAGGGCTTCTCCCGCCCACCCGACGCCTCCTCGCCCCGGCCGAGGAGCAAGGCGGACCCGAGGCCCAGCTCTACCGCCACCTCAGCGAGGGCGGAGGCGCTGACCACCGTGGCCCGGATCTTGGCCAACTCGCCCTCGGGCAGGTCTGGGTACCTGGCGAAGATGTGGTCGGTGACCACCAGTCCGAGCACGGCGTCGCCGAGGAACTCGAGCCGCTCGTTCGACTCGTGGCCGGGCCACTCCGCACACCAGGAACGGTGGGTGAGGGCGCGCTGCACCAACCCCTCGTCATCCACAGGACAAGGCAGACGCTGCATCAGCGCCGCCAGCTCGGGCGCCGTCATCGGGGCTCAGTCGAGGCGGGCGCAGACGTAGTCGACGGCGTCACGCACCGTCTTGAGATCCTCGAGGTCCTCGTCCTCGATCCGGAAGCCGACGGTGCGCTCGCCCACCTCCTCCTCAATTGCCTCCACCAGCTCGATGAGGGCCAGCGAGTCAGCCTCGAGATCGTCGCTGAAGGAATCCGACTCCGAGATCTCCGAAGCGTCGATCTCGAGGATGTCGGCGAGGCGGTCGCGAATCAGCTCGACGATCTGGGCACGGTCCATCGGGCTGCGCTCAACATGGGTCTCAGCGGGCACCAAAACACTCCATGGGACGGTAGGTGGGATGGACGGGGGCGACGGGTCGAGCCCCCTCAGTGGCGGGATCGTACACGCTGCAGGCCTGGCTGCTCCTGCTGGCTGCGCAGGGCAGCCCCCTCAGTGGCGACGATCACCTCACTGCGACCCGCAACGACTCCACCAGGCCCGCCCTAACCATCTCCTCGGCCACGCCCACGGCATTGACCACCGCCCCTGCCGACGACGAGCCGTGGCTGATGATGCAGACGCCCTTGACGCCGAGGAGCATGGCGCCACCGTAGGTGTCGGGGTCGAGGTCGGTCACCAGGGGCAGGACTGCCGGCCACAGGACATCGAAGGCGGCCCGCAACTCGTCCGTGGCGGTCATGGCGTCAAGCAGCGCCCGTTCGACGAAGCGCATCCCGCCCTCGAGGGTCTTTAGCACCACGTTGCCGGTGAAGCCGTCGGTGACCACCACGTCGACGTCGTTGGTCATGACGTCGCGTCCCTCGACGTTGCCCACGAACTTTCCGCCCGAGCCGGAGCACCAGCCCGGATCGGCGAGGAGGGTGTGGGCCTCCTTGACCAGGCTCGTCCCCTTGGTGGGCTCCTCCCCCACCGACAGCAGACCCACGCGGGGCTCGTCGATGTGATACCGGGCCCTGGCGTACACCGTGCCCATCTGGGCGAACTGGACCAGCCAGGACGCCTGGCACTCGGCGTTGGCACCGGCATCAAGCAGGACCGTGGGCAGGGAGCCGGGCACGGGTATGGGGGTGGCGATGGCCGGCCGGTGCACCCCCCCGATGCGTCCCATCCGCAACAGGGCGCTGGCCATGGCCGCCCCGGTGTTGCCGGCGCTGACCATGGCCGAGGCGACATCGTCTCGCACCGCCTCGGCGGCCCGGACCACCGAGGCATCCTTCTTGCGACGAACAGAGACGCCAGGATCGTCGTGCATGTCGATGACCTCGGAGCAGGCCACCACCTCGAGGGCGCCCGGGTCGACGGCAGCGATGTCGGCCGGCCGTCCGAACAACAGGACGGGCGTGCCCAGATCTTCGGCCGCTCGACGGGCGCCGGCGACGATCTCACCCGGCGCCCGGTCGCCCCCCATGGCGTCGACGGCAATCGGCTTCAACGCCTGAACCCTTGACCCGTCCCGCGGCTACGCGGCGAGAGCGGCGCACCGAGGCCGTCGTTGGGTTCAGTGCCTCCCGTCACTCGACATCGATGGCCTGGCGGCCGCCGTACCACCCACACGTCGGGCACACCACATGGGGAAGCTTGGCCGACGAGCACTGGGGGCACAGGCTTCGGGGTGGAGCGCTGAGGGTCCACGCCGAAGCCCGGCGGCTCCTGCTCTTGGCCTTGCTGGTCTTCTTCTTGGGCACGGCCATCGCCGGCTCCTCTGGTCGTGGTGGCTCGGGCGGTGCCAGGGTAGTGGCTCGGGGTCCCAGGCCGTCACTCCGGCGGAGGCGACGGTGGGCTACTCCTCCAGGCGCAGGCCGTCCAGACCGGCCCAGCGGTGGTCAGGGGGCTCGCTGGGGCAGCCGCACCCGACATCGTTGCGATCGACGCCACAGGTAGGACACAGCCCGGCACAGTCGTCGCGGCACAGCGGCGCCAGGGGCAGCTCCAGCAGCACGGCCTCCCGCGCCGCCGGCTCCACATCGATCTGGGTGCCCCGGATCGGTTGGGTCTCCCCGTCCTTGGGTTCGGCCTCGTAGACCTCGAGGATGGGAGCGGTGAGGGTGGCCGTGACCGGACGAAGGCAACGACGGCACTCCCCGGCCCAGGGGGCGACGGTGGTCCCCGCCACGACCACCCCCTGGTTCACCGATTCGAGGCGGAGGTCGAGGTGCACCGTCGCGCCGTGGGGCACCTCGCTGCCGAGCACCCGCAGGCCCTCGAGCACGGCATCCAGCGACTCCTGGCGCCGCTGCCCGGGCCGGCGCAGGAGGTCGGCTACACCGAGGGTGAGCCCGCCGCCGGGCCCGGTCACGAGAGGTCCTGGTCGTAGAACTCCGCCTCCGCTCCCTCGTCGTCGCCGAGGCCCTGGTCAGGCTCCTCGGCCGGCACCGCCGCCTGGAGCCGCACCCTCCCGGCCTGCACCGTCTTGATGGTCCGGTCGAGCACGATCTCGAACTGGGCCAGCTTCTGGTCGCAGAAGTCCTCGGCCTCGTGGCGCAGCCTCCGAGCTGCGGCCTCGGCCTCGTCGACGGTGCGACGGGCGCTGTGCTGGGCGGCGCGCACCACCTCGGTGCGCTGCACCATGCGCTCTGACCGTACCCGGGCCGCCTCGAGGATGTCGTCGCCCTCACGCTGCAACTTGGCCAGAAACTCCTGGCGCTCCCGCAACAGCCAGCGGGCCGCGCGCAGCTCCTCGGGGAGCCGGGCGATGGCCTCCTCCACCAGCTCCAGCACCTCGTCGCGGTTGACCATGACCGACGCCGACAGGGGCATGGGTCGGGCGTTGCCGATGAGGTCGCTGACCCGCCGCAACAGCGTCTCGACATCGCCGGCGGCGCTGGGGGCCAGGCTGTACTCCGGCTCTGCGATGCCCATGGCGTCGTCTCCCTTCATCTCTTGTACTTCTCGAGGAGCCGTGAAGCCACGGCGGGGGGAACCATGGTGGACACGTCGCCCCCCAGGCGGATGATCTCGCGGATGTACTTGGATGCGATGTAGGAGTTGGCCGAGGCCGACGGCAGGAACAGGGTGTGGACGCCGGAGAGGGCCAGGTTCATCTGGGCCTGGGCCATCTCGCTCTCGGAGTCAGAGGGCGCCCGCAGTCCCCGGATGATCATGTCGGCGCCCACCTCGGCGGCCAGCTCGACCACCAGGCTGGCGAAGCTGGTGACCGTCACGTTGCCGACGTGGGAAAGCGACTCGCCGATCACCTTGGTGCGCTCCTCGACGCCGAGCAGGGGCTCCCCCTTGTCGGGCTTGTGGGAGGCGTCCTCCACGGGCTCGTGCCACGCCGCCACCACCACCTCGTCGAACAGCCGGGCCGCGGTCTCGACCAGCTCCAGATGCCCATTGTGGAAGGGGTCGAACGACCCCGGGTAGAGAACCTTCGTCACTCGGTGCGCCTTCGTCGGGAACGGCGGATGAAGCTCACCACGGTACCGCCATAGCGCTTGGTGCGGATGAGGTCCCAGCGCTCGTCCACGGCGACGCTGCGGTCGGACTCCAGCACCGCGACCTCGGCGTCGAGCATGCCCAGCAGCATGGCCCAGTCGCTGTCGGCCAACGCGTACGGGGGGTCGAACAGGGCCACGTCGAAGCGGGTCGCTCTGGTGGCAAGGAACCGGGCGGCGTCGCTGCGGGTCACCGTTGCCCGCTCTTGCAGGCCGGTGGCCCGGAGGTTGGCCCTGACCACGGCGAGGGCGCGGGCGTCGGTGTCGACGAAGGTGACCGCCGTCGCCCCCCGGGAGAGCGCCTCGATGCCAAGCGCCCCGGAGCCGGCGTACAGGTCGACCATGGTGGCCCCCTCCACCACCCCCAGGCTGGTGAGGGCGTTGAAGGTGGCCTCTCGGACGCGGTCGCTGGTAGGCCGGGTGGAGGCGCTCGCCGGGCTGGTCAGCAACCGGCCCCCCGCCGTGCCCGCCACCACCCGCAGGCTCATGTGCTCATTGGCGCACCATCCTGGGGGATGGCGCAGCCATGAGCATGCCTACTGTGCTCATTGGTGAGCACGCCCAAGGGCGTGCTCACGACTTGAACAGGAACGACGTCGCCTCGGTCTCGTCGTCGGTGCCGTCGGATCCGAGCAGCAGGGCCACCTCCTCGACCAGCAGCGGATGCGCATCCAGCCCGCCAGGCCCGTCGACCAGGGTGAACGCCACCTCACGGGCCCGGCCCACCCAGACCTCGTCCCGACGCAACGAGGCCAGGCGCAGGTCGTTGCGGCCCTTCTGCTGGGCGCCCATCAGGGTCCCCTCCCCCCGCAGGCCGAGATCGACCTCGGCCAGCTCGAAGCCGTCGCTGGTGCGCTCCAGTGCCGACAGGCGGGCGTGGGCGTCGGGGGTGGCGCCCTCGCCGTCGGCCAGGAGGTAGCACCACGAGGCGGCTGCTCCCCGACCCACCCGGCCTCGCAGCTGGTGGAGCTGAGCCAGGCCGAAGCGGTCGGCGTCAATGACCACCATCACGGTGGCGTTGGCCACGTCGACCCCAACCTCGATGACCGTGGTGGCCACCAGCACGTCGACCCGACCATCCCGGAACGCCTCCATAACCAGCACCTTGTCCTTGCCCGTGATGCGGCCGTGGAGCAGCCCCAGGCGCAAACCGGCCAGCTCGCCGGTGCGGAGCCGTTCGTAGGTCTCCTGGGCGGAACGGACCTCCAGCTTGTCGGACTCCTCGATCAGCGGGCAGACCACGTAGGCCTGGTGCCCGTCGGCGACCTCGTTCCGCACGCTGGCCCAGGCCTCGACCTCTTCCAGCTCGGTTCGGACCCACCGGGTGGCCACCGGGGTCCGTCCCGGGGGAAGCTCGTCCAGCACGCTCACGTCGAGGTCGCCGTAGACGGTCATGGCCGCGGTGCGGGGGATCGGTGTGGCCGTCATGACCAGCACGTCGGGGACGGCCGTACCCTTTTGGCCGAGGGCCGCCCGCTGCTCCACCCCGAACCGGTGCTGCTCGTCGATGACGGCCACGCCGAGGGACCGAAAGGCCACGTCCTCCTGGATGAGGGCGTGGGTGCCAATGGCGAGATCGACCTGGCCCGCGGCCAGGGCGGCACCCACCCGAGCCCGCTCCGACGCCGTGGTCCGCGCCGCCAGCAGCTCCACCCGCACCGGACGGTCCCCGAAGAGGTTGTCGTCCTCGGCGGGAAGGGTCAGGCCCTCCAGCAGCGCCCTGATGCCCAGGAAGTGCTGCTCGGCCAGGACCTCGGTGGGAGCCATGAACGCTCCCTGATGGCCGCCCTGGACGGCCACCAACAGGGCGGTCAGGGCGACCAGGGTCTTGCCCGATCCCACGTCGCCCTGGAGCAGTCGGTGCATGGGCACCGGTGCGGCCAGGTCGGCTTTGATCTCGGCGATGGCGCGGTCCTGGGCGGCGGTCAGGGGGAAGGCCAGGCGCTGGCGGAAACGTTCGACCAGGCCCGCCTGGAGGTCGTGGGCCACGCCCACGGCGCTGCGCTCCAGCTCCCGCTTGCGGCGCACGAGGACCAACTGGATGCGCAGCAGCTCGTCGAACACCAGGCGGCGCCGGGCCGCCCGATGGTCGTCCCCCGACTGGGGAAGGTGGATCCCCCGCATGGCCGTGGTCCGGTCGACCAGGTCGAGGCGCTCGAGCACGTCGGCGGGGACGGGGTCGGCGAAGTCGCCGGCCCGCTCCAGGGCCTCCTCCACCCAGCCGCCGAGCTCCCAGGTGGTCAACCCTGCCTTGCCCGATTGGGGGTAGACGGGCACGATGCGGCCGGTTCGGTCGCCGATGAGGTCGACCACGGGATTCGTCATGCGCCGGCGCCCCTGGAACTCCTCCAGCTTTCCGAAGAACACGGCGTTGGTGCCGCCCTTGAGCTGCGTCGCCCGCCAGGCCTGGTTGAAGAAGGTGCAGCGCAGGTAGCCGGAGCCGTCGGTGACGTCGGCCTCGACCAGGCTGCGGCGGTTGCGGGTGCGCCTGGACTGGACCCGGCGCACCACGCCGAGGACCATCCCCTCCTCGCCGATGGCCAGGTCGGCGATGCGGGCCTGGTTGGTGCGGTCGAGGTAACGACGGGGGTAGTGCATGAGCAGGTCGGCCACGGTGAGGATGCCGAGGGCACCCAGCCCTCCCGCCCTTTTCGGGCCCACGCCGGCCAGTTCGGTCACCGGGACATCGGCGAGCTGGCCCAGGCGACGGCTCATCGCCGCCTGCGACGGCGAGCGTGGCCGGCGGTCATTCGATGCCGAGTAGGTAGGGGTAAAGCGGTTGGCCGCCGTGGTGGACCTCGAGCTCGACGCCGGGGTGGTGCTCGGACAGCCACTGACCGATCGCCTCGGTGGCCTCGGTGGTGGCCTTCTCCCCCTCGATGACGATGACCAGCTCGGCTTCGGCTCGCACCAGGGCGTCGAGCAGGCCGACGGTGGCCCCGGTCAGGCTCTCCTCGACCACCTCGATCCCGCCGGGGCCGATGCCCAACCAGTCGCCCTCGGCGACGGGTCCGGCGTCGCAGTGCGACGCCCGGACCGCTCTGGTCACCTCGCCGGTGATCACGTCGGCGGCGGCGGCCGCCATGGCCTTGGCGTTCTCCTCTACGCCGGATCCGGCCTGGTAGGCGAGCAGCGCCGCCAGGCCCTCGGGGATGCCCCTGCTGGGCACCACCCGCACGTCCTTGTCGGTCAGGCCGTCAACCTGCTCGGCGACGGCCACGATGTTGGCGTTGTTGGGCAGGATGACGACCTGACTGGCGGCGCTGGCCTCCACCGCCTCCAGCAGCTGCGCCGTCGACGGGTTCATCGACTGTCCCCCAGCCACCACCGAGGCCACCCCCAGCGAGGTGAACAGGTCCCGCAGGCCTTCGCCGCTGGCCACCGCCACCACCGCCGTGGTCGCCGGGGCCGAGGCTGAGTCGGTGTCGGCGGCAGTGCCGTCGGCCCCCGCCGCCCGGCCGGCGGCGGCGGGCCCGGCCGCGACGTCCGCCGTTCGCCCGTCGGCGGCGGGGGCATCGGCGTTGGTGTCGGTGTCTGTGTCGGCCCCTGGCCTGCCGGCGGCGCAGCTCTCCGTCGCCACCTGGCGGTGGAGGTCGGTGACCCGGATGTCACGAGGGCGGCCCGCCTCGATCCCCGCTTCGATGGCCCCACCGATGTCGTCGGTGTGGATGTGGCAGTTCCACATCCCCTCGCCCCCGACCACCACGATGGAGTCGCCCAGGGCGGCCCAGGCGTCCCGGAGCCCGGCCACGGCCTCATCGGGCGCCTCCAGGAGGTACATGACCTCATAGCCCAGATCGGCGACGCCGCCTTCATCGTCGGCGTCTGCCGGCACCTGATGGTCGCCATCGGCGCCGGCCGCGAGCTGCGGACCCTCGCTACCGGCGGCGACCTCGGGCTCGGGAACGGGCCGGCCGTCGACCACGAACAGGGCGGCGTCGAGCAGGAGCAGGAAGCCGGCCCCGCCGGCGTCGACCACCCCGGCCCGACGGAGCACGTCGAGCATCTCCGGGGTCCGCTCCAGGGCCTGGCCGCCCTGGCGCCGAGCTGCCTCCAGCACCTCCACCAGCGGGCGGGTGGCCTCGGCCTCGCTGGCATCCCCGGCCGCCTCGGCTGCTTCCCGCACCACGGTGAGGATGGTCCCCTCCACCGGGCGCCCCACCGCCTGGTAGGCCCCGTCGGCGGCGGCAGCCAGAGCCTGGGCCAAGGCAGGGCCGTCGACGGCCTCAGCGGCGCTGAAGGTCGCCGTCATCCCCCGGAGGATCTGGGAGAGGATCACGCCGGAGTTCCCCCGGGCACCCATCAACGAGCCGTGGGCGATGGCCTTGCACACCGAGCCCAGGTCGGGCTCAGCGCCCTCGAGCTCGGTTAGCACCGACTCGACGGTGAGGGCCATGTTGGTCCCCGTGTCGCCGTCGGGCACGGGGTAGACGTTGAGCCGGTTGATCGACTCCTGGTGCGCCCGGAGACCGTCGCGGTAGGCCGTCACCACCGCCCGCAGGTCGTCGGCCCCCAGGCGTTCCAGGGGTGTCATGGCCGGCGATCCTACCGTTGCAGGTAAGCGGCATGAGTCGTACCGCTCCCTGGCATCCGTCGATCACTACCTGAGCCCGATGGGTCATAGGCCAGCCAGGCCGGTCGCCCCCACGCTCCTGCGCCGTTCACGCCACCAACCTCTCCGGCGGTGGGCCGGCTGTGCCCGGGTGGGTGGGTGCTGCGCACCCGGCCGCCCGGATCGGTGACCACCAGTTCGCCGTCGGGGGTCAACTTCGCCGACCACCCCGGCCTGTGCAACCGGTGATGATGTCGGGAGCACAGCAACACCAGGTTCCCCGGGCAGGTGGGCCCACCGTCTTGGATGTGGACCAAGTGGTGGACCTCACACCAGCTGGCCCTGCGGTCACAGCCCGGGAAGCGGCAGTGGTGGTCCCGGATGGCCACGGCGTTGAACAGGGCGGGGGAGATGGTGGCGGTGGCGGTGCCGTAGTCGAGGATCACCGAGCCCCCGGACATGACCAAGCGGTGCAGCGTCGAGTCGCACACCAGGGAGGCCAGGGTGGGCCCGTCGATGGTGATGCCATCGGCAAGGAGCCTCCCCGGCCGGCCTCGAGGTCGTCGATGTCGACGATGACGTTGACGTTGACGTGGGGGCGGTGGCGGCTGGCGGATGGGTGATCCCGGTGCTCCAGGAAGAACCGACAGATGGAGTCCAGGGCGTCGGCCCGGCGCTGGGAAGCACTGGTGGTCTCGGTTCCCTCGGACTCGGCGTCGTCGAGGGGGCGCTCGGCCAGGCGCAGGGCGGTGTCGAGGATCTCGCCGCTCAGGGCGTCGAGGTCGGCGTCGAGGCGCCAGCGATCGCCCAGGGTCTGGGACAGGTGCAGCTTGGCCTTGGGCTCGGGGCGGTCCTTGGGGCCATCGAGGCTCGACTCGGCCCGGGTGGCGAACAGCGAAGCGCTGCGCTCGGTGACGTTGGCCAGGATGACCTTGACCTGCCCGCCCGACAGGGCACCGTCGGTAGCTGCGGCGGAAGTAAGGGGCACGGCCCGCAGGCGCTTGGCCGAGGCCACGCTGCGAGCGGCGTCGCCCCTGGTCATGCGGGCCCTGTCCTGCAACCAAGCTGTCATGGAGGTGGCCGCGTCCAGGTGTTCGTGAGGAGAGTCAAGGGAAACACGCCACGATCCGGGAGAAATATCCGAACCGGCGGGAAGGCGATGCGATGTCCACGAACGGCCAGACCATCACCTGGGGAGAGCTGCACCTGATTGACACCGAGCTTGGAGCCGATGTCTTGATGTCGGCGCAACCTGCGGTAAGACAGGTTGGGTAGCAGACATTATGACATCATTTGGTGATAGCATAGAAGTATGGCTTCAACCCGAACGACGTTTACGTTGGATGACGATCTGGCGGAACGCGCCCACCAACTCGGCATCAACGTCTCGGCGGCCGCTCGCAAGGGAGTGGCCGCCGCTGTCCAGGCTGCCTTGGCGCAGTCGGACCGAGCCGCCTACGAACGACACCCTGAACGGCCAGACCCATTCTGGACTGAAGCCGAAGCATGGAGCCAGGGGTGACGCGGGGAGAGATCTGGATCGCACAGGTCGGTCGCAAGAAGCGGCCAGTCTTGGTGTTGACAAGGTCCGAGGTGCTCGACGTCCGCGACCTCGTCACCGTTGCCGAAGTGACAACATCGATTCGCGGACTCGCCGCCGAGGTCGGTATCGATCATGACGACGTCGGTCTCGACCAGCCATCGGTGATCAACTGCGACGGCCTTCACACGGTCGCCCAGTCATCACTCACTACTCACGTCGGAGAGGCCGCCGACAGCATCATGCGCAAGGTCTCTTCGGCGATCAACTATGCCCTCGGCTGTTGAGGGCAACGCTTCGGAGGGTGGCCATGACCACCACCGAGCCTTCCGAGCCGTGCCGTCCTCTTCCTCGCTGCAATGGGCCCGGTTCCCGAAAGAACCGGAAAGGGGTAAGGCGCTCGGCTGGATCAAGGACGTCGATACCGGCGCAGATGGCGGCCCCCATCCGTGCCTACCTCGGCGATTGGTGGACCCTGCCAGAGGCCAACCACTTCCAACCGCCAGGACCGCCGATCGGCTATGGCCGAGGCTTCCTGGTACCCTCCTGGCCATGGCTGCCGTGTGTCAAATGTGTGGGAAGCACCCCTCCTTCGGGATGTCGATCAGCCACTCCCACCGTCGCACCAAGCGCCGCTGGGACCCCAACATCCAGCGGGTGCGGGCGATCGTCAACGGCTCCCCTCGGCGCCTGCACGTGTGCACCTCCTGCATCAAGGCGGGCAGGGTGACCAAGCCGAGCCGGTCGTCCAGGCCCGCTCCGACCGCCTGATCGCTGCCCGGAGGGTCGCTGTGCAGGGAGTGGTCAGGTCCTACGACCCCGGCACCGGGCAGGGAACGCTCATGTGCGACACCGACATGGCCGACTACGACCTGGCTGCGGGCGCCCTCGAAGGTTCGGTCTTTCGCATGCTGCGCCAGGGCCAGCGGGTCGTCTTTAACATCGATGACGCCGGGCTGGCGACCCACCTGCGACTGGGCTCCGAGGTCGACATGGGCACGCCCGGCTTCGACCGGGAGGGCGTCGCCATCCCACCGGCCGGGGGAAGGAGCGCCTAGCACCAGCAGCACCGGTGCTCCCACCGGCGCGCCCATTCGGAGGAGGTCGGCTTTGACAGTTGCCACCGCTCGCACCCAGCCGACCACCAACGCCAAGCTGCTGGCCTGGGTCGGCCAGATCGCCGAGCTGTGCCGGCCCGACGCCATCCACTGGTGTGACGGGTCCGACGATGAGTACCAGCGCCTGACCCAGCGCCTGGTCGACGCCGGCACCTTCGTGGCCCTCGACCAAGCCGCCCGCCCCAACAGCTTCCTGGCCCGTTCCGATCCCGCCGACGTGGCCAGGGTGGAGGACCGCACCTTCATCTGCTCGGCCACTCCCGAGGATGCCGGCCCCACCAACAACTGGGCCGATCCGGTGGAGATGCGGTCGACGCTGACCGGGCTGTTCCGGGGCTCCATGCGGGGCCGCACCATGTACGTGGTGCCGTTCTCCATGGGCCCGCTGGGCTCGCCCATCGCCCACATCGGGGTGGAGCTGACGGACTCCGCCTACGTCGTCACCAACATGGGGATCATGACCCGCATGGGCCAGCCCGTCCTCGACGTGCTCGGTGACGACGGCGACTTCGTGCCCTGCCTGCACAGCGTGGGGGCGCCGCTGGCTGACGGCCAGGGTGACGTGGCCTGGCCCTGCGACCCCGACCACAAGTACATCGTCCACTTCCCTGAACCTAGGGAGATCTGGTCCTACGGCTCGGGCTACGGAGGCAACGCCCTGCTGGGCAAGAAGTGCTTCGCCCTGCGCATCGCCTCCACCATGGCTCGCGACCAGGGCTGGCTGGCCGAGCACATGCTCATCCTCGGCATCACCCCTCCCGGGGGCGAGAAGCGGTATGTGGCCGCCGCCTTCCCGTCGGCCTGCGGCAAGACCAACATGGCCATGATGATCCCCACCCTGGCGGGATGGAAGGTCGAGACCGTCGGCGACGACATCTGTTGGATGAAGTTCGGCGACGACGGCCGGCTCTACGCCATCAACCCCGAAGCCGGCTTCTTCGGGGTGGCGCCGGGCACCTCGACGACGACCAACCCCAACGCCGTCGCCGCCGTGAGGGCCAACAGCATCTTCACCAACTGTGCGGCGACCACCGACAACGACGTGTGGTGGGAGGGCCTGACCGAGGAGCCACCGGCCCGGCTCACCGACTGGTTGGGCAAGCCCTGGACCCCCGACGCCGCCACCCCCGCCGCCCACCCCAACGCCCGCTTCACCGCCCCCGCCTCACAGTGCCCGTCCATCGCCCCCGAGTGGGAGGACCCCACGGGGGTGCCCATCTCCGCCATCCTCTTCGGGGGCCGTCGGGCAAGCGCCGTCCCCCTGGTCACCGAGTCGCGCTCGTGGGCCCACGGCGTGTTCCTGGGCTCGATCATGAGCTCGGAGAAGACCGCCGCCGCCGCCGGGACCGTGGGCGAGATCCGCTTCGACCCCTTCGCCATGCGCCCCTTTGCCGGCTACAACATCGGCGACTACTTCGCCCACTGGCTGGAGATCGGCGCCCGGGCTGAGGAGTCGAAGCTGCCCAAGCTGTTCTGGGTGAACTGGTTCCGCAAGGACGCCGACGGCAGGTTCCTCTGGCCCGGCTTCGGCGAGAACGCCCGGGTGCTGGCCTGGGTGCTGGCCCGCCTCGCTGGCCATGGCGAGGCCGTCGACACCGCCATTGGCCGGGTGCCTGCCCCAGGGGCGATCGACACCGCCGGCCTAGACCTCGACGCCGACGGCATGGCCAGCCTCCTCGTCGTCGACGACGACGAGTGGCGCCACGAGCTCGCCCTCATCGAGCACCACTACGCCGAGATCGGTGACCGCCTCCCCGCGGCCCTGCGCCAGGAGTTCGACGACCTAGGGCGCCGCCTGAGGTGAATCCGAGCTCGGGACGATCCGAGTTCGGGACGATCCGAGCTCGGCCACGCCGCACCTTGCACGGTGAGGTGGGTACAGCGACGACATGAACAAGCTGACCGATGACCAACTCAAGCTGCTCCGGCGCCCGGTGTTCGCCCACGTCGCCACCGCCATGAACGACGGCACCCCGCAATCACACCGGTGTGGATCGACACCGACGGGACCGCGGTGTTGTTCAACACCGCCAAGGGGTGGACCAAGGCCCGCAACATCGAACGGCGGCCGGTGGTGGCCATCTCGGTGGTCAACGACGAGAACCCCTACGAGATGCTGCAGATCGGGGCAGGGCGGAACTGATCGATGAGGGGCTGACGAGCACATCGACGGCCTGGCCAAGAAGTACCTCGGCGAGGATCCCTACCCGTTTCCGCCAGCCCGGCGAGGAGCGGCTCATGGTGCGGGTGGTGCCCGAGCCCACCTTAATTGTGGAGACTCGGAGTTGCTGAGCAGCGTCAAGCGTCCACAAATGCCGTAATGCCGGCGAAGAGGCGCCTCAGGGCAGGCGGGAGAACCAGACCAGGGAGGCGGCGCCGGCCAGAAGGGCCAGGGCGAAGGCAGCCCCGGTGAACCAGCTGCCGATCTCCCGCTGCTCGGTCTGGAACCCGACGGAGCTGCCGATGTCGCGGTAGACGGTCTTCAGCTCCTCGGTGGTGGCTGCCTCGAACGACGAGCCGCCCGTGACCTCGGCCAGGGCCGCCAGATCGGCCTTGTTGACGGCCACGGGCACCACCTGGCCAAGGTAGGTGATGATCCCGTCGGGGGTCCCGAAGGCGATGGTGGTGACCGGCACCCCTGCTTCCCGGGCGGCGTCGGCGGCAACCTGGTTGGGGGTCCCCACCTGGGTCTCGCCGTCGGACAGCAACAAGATGTGGGCGGGCACCGGTTCACCGTCGACCGCCGCCGGCACCGACTTGACGGCGTCCAGGGCGGCGATCACCCCGTCGCCGATGGCCGTCGACTCGGCCAAGGCCAAGCGGCCGATGGCGCCCTCGACCAACGACCGGTCGGTGGTGGGCGGCACCAGGACCTGGGCAGAACCGGCGAACGCCACCAGACCCAGGTTGATCTGCTTGGGCAGGAGGTCGACGAAGGAGGTGGCTGCGGCCTGGGCCGAGGCCAGCCGGGAGGGTCGCACGTCGGTGGCGTCCATGGAGATGGACACGTCGATGGCCAACATGATGGTGGCCCGCTCGCGCGGGACCATCTCGGCGCGGGCGGGACGGGCCAGCGACACCACCATCCCGACCAACGAGGCCAGCAACAGAGCGGCAGGGACGTGGCGGCGCCAGCCGGGGCGCTTGGGGGCGACCGAGGCCAGCAGGGCCAGGTTGGTGAAGCGCACGGCGTACCGTCGCCTCCCCCGGATCTGCATGACCACGTACCCTGCGGCTAGAGCGGCCACGACGAACAGGAGCAGGAGACGGTCGGTGGCCAGGAAGGTCATGGCCTCACCCCCGGGGCAGCCAGTCGCCGGCGCCGGCGGCGCACCACCAAGCTCACCAGGTCGGCCAGCCAGTCGCCGTCGGTGCGCAGCACCAGGTGGTCGGAGCCGGCAGCGGCGATGGCCCTGCGGTTGACCTGGCGCTGGTCGGCGGCGGCCTCGGCGAAGCGGGCCCGCAACCTCCGGTCGGCGGTTTCGACCTCGAGGCTGGCGCCGGTCTCGGGGTCGACCAGGGAGACCAAGCCGACGTCGGGCAGCTCCAGCTCCCGGGGGTCGAGGACCTCCACGGCGAGCACGTCGTGGCGGGATGCCAGGCCCCGCAGCGGTCTCTCCCACCCGGACAGGCCGACGAAATCGCTCACCACCACCACCAGGCCCCGGCGCCGGGCCAAGCGCCCGCACGCCTCCAGGGCAGCCCCGAGGTCGGTGGTGCCACCCCCGTCACCCCGGGGGGCGGCGGCTACCCGGTGCAACAGGGCCCGCAGGTGCGTCCGCCCGGGACGGGCGGGAACCGACGACGTCCGGTCGGGCTCCACCAGCAGCGCACCTATGCGGTTGCCCGTCCGGGCGGTCAGGTAGCCCACGGCGGCGACGACGGACACGGCCAGATCTCGCTTCTCCTGGCTGGCGGTCCCGAAGGCCAGGCTGGCGGAGAGGTCGACCACCACCCAGGTCTCCAGCTCATGATCGGCGATGGGCATCCGGACCTGGGCCTCGGCGGTGCGGGCGGTGAGGCTCCAGTCGATGCGACGCACGTCGTCACCCGGTTGGTAGACCCGAGCCTCGCCCGCCTCGCTGCCGTGTCCGGGGAGGATCCCCTGGTAGTCGCCCTGGAGCAGGCCGTCGAGGCGCCGGGCCACGGTGAGCTCGAGTCGCCGCAGGAGCTCCTCGGTTCCCGGCCGCCCCGACCCGCCCACGACCTTCGCCGGCGCGCCCCTCACCGGGCCAGGGCGGCGTCGGCCCGGCGCGACTCCACCAGGGGAGCGGTCACCACCGACAGCACCCGGGCCAGCACGGCGTCGGCGTCGATCCCCTCGGCCAGCGCCTCGTAGGAGAGCACCAGCCGGTGGCGCAACACGTCGAAGGCCACGTCGAACACGTCCTGGGGCACGACGTAGTCGCGGCCCCGCAGCAGGGCCAGGCCCCGGGCGGCGGCCACCAGACCGAGGCTCCCCCGGGGGCTGGCCCCGTAGGCCAGGTAGGGGGCCAGCTCGGCCAGCCCGTGGTCCTGGGGCCGGCGGGTGGCCAGCACCAGGCGCACGGCGTAGTCGGCCACCCCAGAGTCGACGAACACGGCGTCGGTGGCGTCCTGGAGTCGGGCCAGGTCCTCCACGTGCAGGACGGTGGTGGCCGACGGTGGGTGGACACCCATGCGCCGCACCACCTCCATCTCCTCGGTGTGGGTGGGGTAGCCCACCACCAGCTTCATGAGGAAGCGGTCGCGCTGGGCCTCGGGCAGCGGGTAGACGCCGTCGCTCTCGATGGGGTTCTGGGTGGCCAGCACCAGGAACGGCAGCGGCACCGGGTGGGTGATCCCGGCGATCGTCACCTGGTGCTCAGCCATGATCTCCAACAGGGCCGACTGCACCTTGGCCGGCGCCCGGTTGATCTCGTCGGCCAGCACGAAGTTGGCGAACACCGGCCCGAGCTCGATGTCGAAGCGCTCAGAGCTGGCCCGGTAGATGCGGGTCCCGACGATGTCGGAGGGCACCAGGTCGGGGGTGAACTGGAGCCTCACGAACGAGCCCCCCACGGCGGTGGCCATGGTCTCCACGGTCAGGGTCTTGGCCAGGCCGGGAACGCCCTCGATGAGGCAGTGGCCCCGGGCCAGCAGGCTCACCAGCACCCGCTCCAGGAGCCGGTCCTGGCCGACGATGACCTTCTTGGCCTCGAACAGCACCCGCTCGAGCTGGACCGCTTCCTCGGTGAGCGGGGCGGGGACGCCGGGGGTGGGGGCGGCGGGGGTGGGGCCGACGGGCGCAGTGGTGTCGTTCACGCCGGTGACGTTACCGGCGAGGCTCTCGCCGCAGTCGGCGGCGCCACCCCAAAGGGGCCGAGTGCCCCCCGGCGCCCACGACACCCAGGGCTACCCTGAGCCGGCATGACGATGACGGGCTGGAGGCTGCGCCAACTGGTGACGGCAGGGGTCCTGGTCGCCCTGTTGCTCGGCACCTTCTGGGGACAGGACGACCACTTCCCCTTCGGTCCCTTCCTCATGTTCTCTGGAGCGGCCGAGGTCGACGGCGTGGTCCGGGCCGCCCAGCTCCAGGCCACCACCTCCGACGGCGCCCAACTCCATCTCCAGGCAACTGAGGTGGGACTCCGCCGAGCCGAGTTGGAGGGTCAGATCCCCCGCTTCCAGACCCAGCCCTCGTTGCTCGGCCACCTGGCCGAGAGCTACCGCCGGCGCCACCCCGGAGGCCCGGTGCTCGTCGAGGTGCGGATGGTCGAGGTGGGCCAGCAGCTCTCGGGCGGTCGCCCGGTCGGTGACGAAGAGGAGCGGGTCCTGTCCCGGTGGCGCAAGCGGTGAGCCTGACCGAGACCGGTCAGGACGGGATCGGTCAGGCCGGCATCACCCGTTGGTGGATCAGCCCCCTCCCCCGGGCACGCGTGGCCCGGCTGCGCACCGTGTTGTACCTGTTCATCTTCGTCGACGTGTTGTTGACCACCTCGTGGGTGGCCGACCACGCCGACGTCCCTGGACAGCTCTACCGACCGGTGCTGGTCGCCCGAGCCCTCTCCCTGCCGATGCCCGGCCCCAGCGTGGTGCACGGCGTGGAGTTGGCGCTCCTGGTGGGGGCCGCCGTGGCTGCCAGCGGACGGCTCCCCCGCCTGGCCGGCACCACCGTCTTCGCCCTCTACTTCGAGTGGATGGTGATCGCCTTCTCCTACGGCAAGGTCGACCACGACCGGTTCGCGTTCCTGGTGGCGCTGGCCGTACTGCCCACCGTGGGACGGGTCAGCGGGACCGACCTTCGCGCCGATCGGGCCGCTGGTTGGGCGCTGCGCTCCATCCAGATGGCGGTCGTCGTCACCTACCTGCTGGCGGCTGTGGCCAAGTTCCGCTTCGGCGGCTTGGCCTGGCTCACCAGCGCCACCCTGGCCTGGGCTGTCGTGCGCCGGGGGACCTTCCTCGCCGACCCGCTGGCGCAAGTTCCCTGGGTGCTGCAGGTCGCCCAGTGGGGCATCGTGGCCTTCGAGTTGGCCTCGCCCCTGCTGCTCATGCGAGGCCGGGTCGGCAAGGTGATGTTGGGTCTCGCCATCGCCTTCCACCTCGTTACCTACGCCACCATCACCATCATCTTCCTGCCCCACATCCTCTGCCTGCTGGCATTCCTACCGCTGGAACGGCTCCGCCTCCCGGGCCACCAGCGAAGCTCTCCGCTTTTTGTCGACGCCAACCCCGCACCGGCGCTCACGACACCCGAGCCCCGACCAGCAACGCTCTGAAGCCGAGCCCCATGAGGAACAGGCCACCGAAGCCGTAGAGCAGGTAGCGCCGGTGCCGTAGCTGCTGGCGGTAGGAGTAGATGATGCCGACGGTGATGATGGCTACGAACCCGTAGAACATGTGGAACTGGGCTGCTTCTCGTCCTTCCCCGGCGACGAGGGCGACCCCGAGGCCCACCTGGACGAAGATGGCCACCTCGACGAGCACGGTGAACCACCACAGCGCCCGCGTCCGCAGGGACGGCAGCCAGTGGGCGGCCAGGGACCACAGGCCCGCCAGCCCGTTGCCGACGATGACCATCCACGCCCAGGCGACGTGGAGGTCGAGCAGGATCATGGTTCTCGAAGCGTAGGGGGACGAGTCACGCCTCCATGTCACCCTCGATGGCTCCCCCGCCGAGGAGGAGGATCACCTTCACGTCCTCAGCAACAGCGAGGTCTCGAGCCCGTCGATGGGCACCGGGACGGGGACACCCCGGTGGATGAACCACTCGGTCCCGAAGAAGGCCAGGAACAGCTCGGGGGGCAGGGCGAGGAAGAAGGACTGCTCGCTTATCTGGCTGGCATGGGCTCGCATGGACGCCCGTTTGGCCTCCAGCCAGGCACTGACATCGATTGCCGTGGTCAAAGCCGTCTCAGGCACGCCGAGACGCATCTCGTCAACGTCAGGTGCCGTCCCCGGTGGCGCCCCGACCGCGAGTCGGCGGGCGTGATCACGGTTGACCGTGGCCTCGTAGAGATGCGGGGTCGCGGCCAAAGCCGCGGCCCGAACGCCGACCCGGTGGACCTGGATGTGATCGGGATGTCCGTAGGTGCCGTGGTCGTCGTACGCCGTCAACACCTCCGCCCCCTCCTCCACCAGGATCGCCGCCAACCGGGCGGCGGCGGCGTCGACATCGGCCTGCCAGAAGCAGGCCGGATCGGCGTTGGTGGCCATGCCCATCATCCCCGAGTCGGTGTAGCCCAGGAACTCGACTCGGCTCACACCCAGGATCTCGGCGGCGGCATGGGTCTCTGTCACCCGGCGGTCACCAAGTCGCTCACCCGGTTCCAGGAACCCTTCGACGACCTCCCCCTGCTCTCCCCGGGTGGCCACGACCAGTACCACCCGATGCCCGGCGGCAGCCGCTCCTGCCATCGTCCCGGCGGTGGCGACGGCCTCGTCGTCGGGATGGGCGTGGAAGCAGACCAGGGTGGCCACCGCTCGATGATGGCACCTCTGCGCCCGGCCCGGGCTCCGCACACCGCTTATCGATCATCGCCGAGGGGTACAGTTCGAGCGGCTGGAGACCCAGCCGCCAAGAAGTGCGGTCGGACCAACCGCCGACCCACGAGGAGGGAGTACACATGGGCATCGGAGTCAGCGTCTTCCTGCTTGCCGTCGGGGCCATCCTGACCTTTGCCGTCGACATCACTGTCCAAGGCCTCGATCTCCACGTCGTCGGGGTGATCCTGATGATCGTCGGAGCGCTCGGCCTGTTGATGTCGGCGCTGTTCTTGAGCAGCTTCTCGCCCTACAACAGCCGCCGCGCCGACCGCGAGACCGTGGTGCGAGAGGAGCGCTTCTAGAGGAAGTCGTTCTTTCGTCTGTGGGCGGCACCACCTGCCTCCTGGAGACGAAAGAACGGTGAGGGGCTGGCGGTCAGCGCCGGGACTGGCCCAGGAGCTGGGCCTTCTCGGCCTCGAACTCGCGCCGGCTGAGCACACCCCGGCGGCACAGGTGGTCCAGGCGCTCGAGCTGTTCGACCAGGGTGAGACCCGCTGAGGGCGGCGCCCCCCTGGCCTGGTGCATGCGTTCCCGGTGCTTCTCTATCTGGCCGTAGATGTCGTTCTGCACCGCTGAGGGGCGGGGAATGTCTCGGAAACGTTGCCCTCCCTTTTCCCCGCCGGACTCGATCACCAGCTCGCCACAGCGCAGCAGCCTCTCGGGCATCGACTGGCGGAAGAGGACGGTGCTCACCCGCTCGAGCGGGATCTCGGTTCCCTGCTTGGCCACCACCCCGCTGCGGTGGATGAGCCGGTCGCTGGTGACGACGAAGTTGGTGGTGGCCCACCTGAGGTAGCGCACTACGAACCGGGCCAGCGCCACCAGGGTCGCCAGCCCGGCCAGGAGCTGGAGGACCTCGGGGAGTGAAGCATCGGCCAGCGCAAGCAACACGCCGATGGACGCGGCCAGGAGCATCGCCGGGAGTGCGAGGGACGACCAGTGGGGACGGAGATCGGCGACGAGGTCCTCCCCGTCGTGCAGCAGCCTCCGAGGGAAGGCCATGGCCTCCGATGCTACTCCCACTCTCCTCCTCGCGGTCCCGTTCCCGGGGCCCCGCTGAGCGGTGGTCAGCGATAGAGCCGGCGACGGAAGAGCCGGTCGGCGGCCACCACCCGGTCAAGGAACAGCAGGCCGTCGAGGTGGTCGAGCTCGTGTTGGACGGCGCGGGCCTCGAACCCGTCCACCTCCAAGCGCCGCTCTTCACCGTCAGGGCCGATGCCTTGTACCACCAGCTCACGGGCCCGGGCGACGTCGCCGGTCAGATCGGGCACGCTCATGCAGCCCTCGCGTCCCACTTCGATCGCCACCGTTGCCGTCGGGTTCGTGACCACCAGGGGGTTGAACAGGACCACCTCGCCATGGCAGGAAACGGCCTTTGGATGTCCGGTCACGTCGAAGCAGAAGGCCCGCAGGGAGACACCGATCTGGGGAGCGGCCACCCCCACGCTGTGGGCGGATCCCCGCATGGTGTCGAGGAGGTCGCCGGCCAGGGCTTGGGCCACGTCGTCGATGTCGTCCACCGGCGGGCACGGCCGACTGAGGACGGCGTGGGGCAGGAGCAGGACGGGACGGATCAAGGGGACGTCGACGCTGGCGAGGGCTGGCGGGCCTGGGGTGGTGGGTCAGAAGATGTCGGGGTCGTCGGGGCGCAGGTGCACGTCGATCCCCAGCTCCGCGGCCAGCGCCCCCAGCTCGCCGTCCAGGGCCTCGGTGTCGGCCTCCGCGGGCAGGGTGACCGTCAACAACAGCACGTAGGCAGGCCGGTCGGGTGCGCCCACCACCCGGGTGCTGAGGTCGACCACGTTCGCCCCCCATTCGGCCAGCAGGCTGGTCACCCGGTGGACGATCCCAGGGCGGTCGGATCCGTGCACTGACACCGACCAGCTCGACCCTGACGGTGGCACCGGCTGGCCGGCGCCCACTCCTGCATCGACGGCGGCCGGGGCCTGGGCGACGGGGCGCACGGCGACCGAGAGGCCCAGGGGCGAGACAGCGCCAGCCAGCGCCTGCTCTAGATGGGCAGGTGCTTCGTGGTCCGGGACCTCGACCACGAGCATCACCGCGAAGTGGCCGCCGAGGATGGTCATGGCGCTGTCCTCGAGGTTCCCGCCCCGGTCCATGAGCACTGCCGTCACGGCAGCGACGATGCCGGGACGGTCGGCGCCGAAGGCGGTGACGGCGAGACGGGTCATCCTCGGCTACCCCCACCCCAGGGCGTCGAGCCGATCGTCGTCGATCCCGAAGTGGTGGGCAACCTCGTGGACCACCGTCACCCGCACCTCGGCCACCACCTCGGACTCGCTGTCGCAACGCTGGCAGATGGCCAGACGATAGACGGTGATTCGATCGGGCAAGGCCAGTCCGCCGTAGTCCTCCCGCTCGGTGAGGGGCACGCCCTCGTAGAGCCCGAGCACACCCATCGAGGGGGCGTCGTCCACCTGGACGACCACGTTGTCCATGAGCCGGCCCAAACCTTCAGGGATCTCGTCGAGAGCATCGGCGACCAGCTGCTCGAAGCGACCGGCTGACATCTCCACCACCAAGCACGTCCCTCGACATCGGCTCCCTGGGTCAGAGGCTGCGCCAGGCGACGCCGAAGCATCCACCAGGTTGTCGCACCCCCTTCGTAGTCTGCCCCCATGGACACGGCTGCGCTGCTCGATGGGCTGACCGAGCCCCAAGTCGAGGCGGTGACCACCACAGGGGCGCCGGTGTGCATCCTGGCCGGGGCAGGTTCGGGCAAGACCAGGGTGCTGACCAGGCGTATCGCCTACGGAGTGGCCACCGGCAGCGCCGATGCCCGCCATGTCCTGGCCCTTACCTTCACCCGCAAGGCGGCGGCCGAGATGGGTCGGCGCCTGGAGGCGCTCGGGGTGCGCGACCACGTCACCGCCGGCACCTTCCACTCCCTGGCCTACGCCCAACTGCGGCGATGGTGGGCCGACAACGACCGCCGGCCACCGGCGCTGCTCGAGCGCAAGGCCGGCCTGCTGGCCCGCCTCCTCGGTGCCAGCGGAGGCCACATCACCGTCCAGCCCGCCGACCTGGCCGGCGAGATCGAGTGGGCCAAGGCCCGGATGGTCGATCCCTCAGACTACGAGGCGGCCGCGGCCGAGGCAGGTCGCCAACCACCGCTGGCCCCGGGGGAGATGTCGTCGCTCTACCAGCGCTACGAGGACGAGAAGCGCCACCGCGGCCTGGTCGACTTCGACGACCTCCTCCTCGGCTGTGCTTCGGCCTTGGCCGACGACGAAGCCTTCGCCGCCTCGCAGCGGTGGCGCTACCGCCACCTGTTCGTGGATGAGTTCCAGGACGTAAACCCGGTGCAGGCCAAGTTGCTGGCCGGGTGGCGGGGCCAGGGCGACGACCTGTGCGTGGTGGGTGACCCTCACCAGGCCATCTACTCCTGGAACGGCGCCGATCCGGCCCAACTGCGCGATTTCGCCCAGCGCGAACCCGGCGCCACCGTCGTCACCCTCGACGACAACTTTCGCTCCAGCCCCCAGATCCTGGCCGCAGCAGGGGCGGTGATCTCGGCCGGGCCCGGCCCGGGCCACGAGCTGCGCCCCCGTCGGCCCGAGGGGCCCCTCCCTAGCATCCGGGCGTTTCCCACCGATGCCGAGGAGGCCCGAGGCGTTGCCCGAGCCTTGCGCGACCGCCACCACCCCGGGGTGCCCTGGTCCCACATGGCCGTGCTCACCCGAACGAACGCCCAGCTGGTCGCCTTTGAGGAAGCGTTGCGGGCAGCGGGCATCCCCTGCCGGGTCCGGGGAGGTGGCGCCTTCCTGGAACGGCCCGAGGTCAAGACGGCCCTGGCCGACCTGGGCCAGGCCTACGCGCCGCTGGCCCCCGGACTGGCAGATGTGGCCGCCCTGGTGCGCCAGGACGACCTGCGACCGTCGCCGGGCTTCACCGGCCCCACAGTCGAGCGTAGGGCGGTGCTCGAGGAGCTGGTGCGCCTCGGCGACGACTACCTCAGGCTCGAGACCGACGGCACCGTCGCCGGTTTCGTCGCCTGGCTCAGCGCCAGCCTCCGCTCCGAGGCGCCCCGAGCCTCGGCCGACGCCGTGGATGTGGCCACCTTCCACGCCGCCAAGGGCCTCGAGTGGCCGATCGTCTTCCTGGCCGGGCTGGAGCGCGGCCTGGTCCCCATCTCCCACGCCACCACCGAGGATGCCCGCGAGGAGGAACGCCGGTTGCTCTACGTAGCTGTAACTCGAGCCGAGCGAGAGCTGCACTGCTCCTGGGCAAGGGAGCGCACCTTCGCCACCCGCAAGCTTCGCCGTCAACCCTCTCCCTGGCTCGAGGAGATCGAAGCTGGCTGTGCCGCCCTGTTGTCGGGTGGCGGGCTTCCGGGGGCTGCTGAATGGCGGGCTCGCCTGGCTGCGGAACGGTCCCGGCTACGGGGCTCGAGGGTCGTTCGCGGCTCCGCCGGACGGGGCCGGATCCAGATCGGAGGCAACGCCGACCCCCAGCTCCTGTCCGATCTCAAGGCGTGGCGGGCAGACACCGCCAGGACCAGTGGCGTCCCTGCCTTCGTCGTCTTCCACGACACCACCCTGGCGGCGTTGGCCGAGGCCCGCCCCGGCGACACCCGGGCGCTCCTCGATGTCCCCGGCCTCGGGCCCGTCAAGGCCGAACGGTACGGTGACGCTCTTCTGGCCGTGGTCGCAGCCCATCCAGACCCGCACCATCCAGCCCCCACCTTGACAGGAGCGATGATCGGCGCGACGACAGAGGCATGACGTCGTTCCTCTGGCCTGGTGATCCCGGTTGGCCGGTGTCTGAGGTCGACGCCGACAGCTCGCCTTTCGGGTTCGATGTCTCCGATCCGAGCGGAGAGATCGATTTCGACGCGGTGTGCCTCCACGCCGCCCAACCCCACCTCCTCGACGACCTCTCGCCGTTGGAGCGGGCCGTGGTTACCGCCCGCTTCGGGCTCGCCGGCGCCCCCGTGCGCACCATGAAGGAGCTCCACGCCGAGCTGGGGCTGACCCGCCACCAGGTGCGAGACGCCCTCGAATCGGCCCTGTCCAAGCTGCGGGCCCACCTCGCCGCCTGACCAGCCCTCATCGACTTCGGCGGGGTTCGAACTCGGCCACCAGGGGAGCGTGGTCCGAGGGCAGCTTTCCCTTGCGGGCGTTGCGATCGATGAGCACCCATGACAGTCGCTCGGCCAAGGGGATGCTGGCGTAGAGCAGGTCGATGCGCATGCCCAGGTGCTTGTGGAAATTGCCCGCCCGGTAGTCCCACCACGAGAACAGGCCGCCTTCTTGATGGCGCTGGCGGAAAGCGTCGACCAGACCCCACTCGGTGACGTGGGCGAGGGCGGTGCGCTCGGGTTCGCTCACGTGGGTGCCTCCATGGCAAGCAGCCGGATCCCATACGTCCCGATCGTCGGGGGCGACGTTGAAGTCGCCACAGACCACCACGTCTCCTGCGAGATCAGCGGTCAGCTCCAGGTGGGTACGCAGTCGCCTCAGCCACGCAAGCTTGTACTCGTAGAGCGGATGGTCGAGGGCCCGTCCGTTGGGCACGTACACCGTCGCCACTCGCACACCAGCACAGCTGGCGGTCAGGAGGCGGGCCTCGGCATCAGGCTCGATGCCGGGGGCGAACCCCTCCACCACGTCCTCGATGCCGACCCGGCTGAGGATGGCGACCCCGTTCCAACGGCCCTCGCCGTGATGGACGGCCTCGTAGCCCAGGGTGGCGAAGGCCATGCTGGGAAACGCCTCGTCGGTGAGCTTGGTCTCCTGGAGGCAGGCGATGTCGGGAGCGACCTCTCCCAGCCACTCCACCACCCGCCCCAGGCGGGCCTTGAGGGAGTTGACGTTCCAGGTGGCGATCCGCATCGGCCCAGACCGTATCGGCGGAGCCGGGCCATCCCGACAGCCTTGCCGTCAGGCCTGGTCTCTCGTGCGCGAAGGTCCGATAGATCCGGACTCACGTGCACGAGAGTGAGGGCGAGTGCCGGAGGCTGCTCACCCACCTTCCTCAGGCGAATCCCGGCCCTCAGGGTTGATCTTCGTCCTCAGGTTTGATCGCGAGGGTGACATCAGCGATGTCCGGGGTCGCAACCGCCTTGGACACTGCCCTCTTGGCCGGCGCCTTCTGCTTCTTGACGGCTGCCTTCTTAACGGCTGCCTTCTTGGCCGTCGTCGTCTTGGCGGGCGCCCTCTTGGCCGGCGCCCTCTTGGCCGGCGCCTTGGTAGTGGCTGCCTTCCTGGTGGCTGGCGTCTTGGCCGGCGCCTTCTCCGTCTTGGCCGGCAGGGTCTCAGCGGGCGCGGTCCGCTTCTTGGCGGCTGCTTTCTTGGCAGCTGCTTTCTTGGCGGCTGCTTTCTTGGCAGCTGGAGTCCTGGCCGGCGCCTTCTTGGCTGCGGTCTTGGCCGACGTTCTAGTGACTGCCTTCCTGGTGACTGCCGCCCCTACGCTCAGGTCCGTTGTCGGAACCACCGCTTCTGACGAAGCCGCGTCGGGCGGGAGTGCGGAACGTGGTTGCCCGTCACCGGTGACGTCCCCGGCTGCAGCAGCCGCCCTCCGTGCGGCAGTAGTACGGGCTCCAGTCCTCTTCACCGGTGGTGTCGGCACCGGCTCCCCCGCATCTCCTTCTCCCATCGCCGCCTCCGCCCTGGCTGCCGCCCGCTTGGATGCGGCGGCGCTACGGGCAGCTCGCCTGACCCCAGCTGCCCCGATCTCGGGTTGCTCCTCACCGCCAGAAACCACAGATGCCGGGCTGAGGACACCATCACCAACGTCGTCTGGGACGGGCCCGGCGACGCCAGCCTCGACCCCCTCGGGAAGTGCGAGGTCGATGCCTCGCCTCGGGGCGTCGAGAGCCTCGACGACGAAGGTGCGCACCTCGCCCCGGTTGAGCACCCCGCGTGCACTGCGGGGAGCGGGATCGCCCATGGACTTCAACGCCAGGTAGCAACGAACGTCGCCCACCTGGATGAACGCCCCGTGGCTGGTGAAGGAAACCACCTCGCCGTCGACCTTGCTCCCGGGCCCGTGCTCGGCGATGAACTCGATGAAGGGGAGGGGGAGGTTCACCGGCTCGGGCGACGGTGGCGCCGACGACCGACGTCGGTTCGGCGCTGGCTTTGAGTCGGTCAGAGGCGACAGAGGCACAGCCTCGGCCGGCTCGGGAAGCGCCGCCGAGATCGGTCGGCGCCGAGGGGCACGGGGCGGAGGGCGCCTGGGTACCGGGAGCGGCGCAGTTGGGGCGAGCGGGCGTCTCGACAAGCGGGACGAACCGCTCGAGAGCCGGCCCCGGCGTTCGGAGGCCGTTCGCGACGCCATGCGGCTGCGCGGACCCCGTACCGGAGTGCGCTCGGTGAAGATCCATCCCACCTCGGGTACCGGTTTCCCCCCGATCAAACGGCCTTCCTCGAACAACCACTCGTACTCCCCATGGAACTCCTGGAAGGAGTCGTTGGAGAACACCGTGGCATGAGCCCGATCGGCGATCTCGAGGAGGAACTTGTCACCCCGGCCGATGGTGCCCGCCGGCGGGGTCACCATCTCGTTGGCGGCCAGCGCCTCCTCGTACATGCGCTTCTCGGACGAGTCGATCCGGTGCCCGAAGGTGGCATCGACCACCACCGTCCAGGTCTCGTGGGGCCGCTCCTTGAGGAACGCCCGCACCGCCTCGTCGAGCTGCTGGAGACTGGGGAGGCTGCGCCCCTCAGTGGCGATGTTGGACCCGTCGATGACGAGGTGGGTGGATGCCATCTCAGCCACAGTGAATCATCCTGCTGTCTCCGATCGGTGCATTTGGCCACCGGCGAACCGAAGCACCGGCCAGAGGGGTTCCTCTCGGCCGGGCTTCGGGGCCTCCGATAGTCAAGGCCAGGGAGCCAACGGAACCCGCTGCGCTCCCCGCCAGTTCGTATCTCGACCACGCCGAGGCGGCGAGTCAAGTGCAAGTCTTCCAGCAGCCTTGGGCTGCCTCGATGAGGCCATTGCAGGCCCTGGCCGCACATCCTAGCGGCGAAAGGGCATCCAGGACGAGCCAGGTCGCTGCGCATGCCGTAGGCGCCGGAGGTGCCAGTCCCGCTTTGGCCGCCGGTGGGTCGGAGCACGATCAACTCGTCGGCGAACCTCCGGTTTGCCGACGACTCGCTCAGATCCCCTCAAAGGCGCGGTCGACCAGGTCCTCCTGCTCGCGCAGGTGCAACTTGAAGCTGCCCGTCGCCGGGCTCCCCGACTCATGGCGGCTGGCGTGGCCGAGCTTGGCCCCCCCGCCGAGGATGCGATGGAGGCGACCGTGTACGAACGGCCACGCCCCCATGTTCTCGGGTTCCTCCTGGAGCCAGTAGACCGAGTCGGCCTGGCGGTAGCGATCGAGCAAGGCGCCCAGTCGGGCGTCGGGCCAGGGGTAGAGCTGTTCGACGCGCACCACCGCCACCGGGGCCTTGGCCTGGTCGCGGCGGACGATGGCGTCATAGGCCACCTTGCCCGAGCACAGGATGATCCGCCGTACGGCGCACGGGTCGTCGATCGAGGCGTCGTCGAGCACCTCCTCGAAGGATCCGCTGGTGAGCGACACCACCGCCGAGCGCGACTCCCGGGCCCGGAGCAGGTACTTGGGGGTGAACACCACCAGGGGCTTGCGGGACGCTCGTCGCACCTGGCGACGCAGCAGGTGGAAGTACTGGGCGGCTGTGGTGGCGTTGACCAGCTGGATGTTGTCGTCAGCGCACAGGGTCAGGAACCGCTCGATGCGCCCCGAGGAGTGCTCCGGGCCCTGGCCGTCGTAGCCGTGGGGCAGCAGCACGACCAGCCCCGACGTCTCGCCCCACTTGTCCTCGGCCGAGGCCAGGAACTGGTCGATGATGATCTGGCCGCCGTTGACGAAGTCGCCGAACTGGGCCTCCCAACACACCAGGGCGTCGGTGTGGACCACCGAGTAGCCGTACTCGAAGCCCAGAGCGGCGTACTCCGACAGCGACGAGTCGTAGACCCAGAACTTGCCCTGGTCGACACCGAGGTGGGCGAGGGGGACGTGCTCGGCGCCGGTCTGGAAGTCGAAGAGCACCGAGTGGCGGTGCGAGAACGTGCCCCTCCTGGTGTCCTGTCCGGCCAGACGGATGTCGGTCCCCTCGACCACCAAGGTGCCCAGCGCCAGCGCCTCGGCCGTGGCCCAGTCGAGCTTGCCCGTCGCCCACAGCCGGCGCCGGCTCTCGAACTGGCGGGCCAGCTTGGGGTGGACGGTGAACCCCTCGGGCATCTCCGTCAGCCCCTCGAACACTCGGTCGAGCAGAGCTCGTTCCACCCCGGTGTCGATCGGGGCGGCGACGCCTCTGCGCCGTTCCGTCAGGGGCGCCCTCGGCGTCGGGGGCGGCGCCAACGCCCGGGTCTGGTCGAAGGCCTCCTGGAGTCGCCGGGAGTAGTCGTCCAGGGCGTGCTCGGCCTCCTCCAGGGTGAGGTCGCCCCGCTTCACCAGCAGCTCGACGTAGAGCTTGCGCACCGAGCGGCGGGCTTCGATGCGACGGTACATCAGCGGTTGGGTGTAGCTGGGATCGTCGCCCTCGTTGTGCCCGAAGCGCCGGTAGCACCACATGTCGATGACCACGTCGCGCCTGAACGTCTGGCGGTACTCGAAGGCCAACCGGGCCACACGGACGCAGGCTTCGGGGTCGTCGCCGTTGACGTGGAAGATCGGCGCCTGGACCATCTTGGCCACGTCGGTGGCGTAGACCGACGAGCGACCGAACTCGGGGGCGGTGGTGAACCCGAGCTGGTTGTCGATGACCAGGTGCACGGTGCCGCCGGTCCGGTAACCCCGCAGGTCGGAGAGGTTCAGGGTCTCGGCCACCACCCCTTGGCCGGCGAAGGCGGCGTCGCCGTGGACCAGCAGGGGCAGCACCGAGTAGGAGGTCGGCTGGTCGACCAGATCCTGGCGAGCCCTGACCATGCCCTCGACCACGGGGTCGACGGCTTCGAGGTGGGAGGGGTTGGCGGCCAGCTCCACGGCGATCTCGGCCCCCCGGCGACCCTGGAACCGGCCCTTGGCGCCCAGGTGGTACTTGACGTCACCCGAGCCCTGGACCATGTCCGGGTCGAGGATGCCCTCGAACTCGCTGAAGATCTGGTCGAGGGGCTTGCCCACGATGTTGGACAGCACGTTGAGCCGACCCCGGTGGGCCATGCCCATGATCACTCCCCCGAGACCGGCTTCGGCGGCGACGTCGAGCACGGCGTCGAGCAGGGGGATGGCGGACTCCGCCCCCTCGATGCCGAAGCGCTTGGCCCCCACGTACTTGGTGGCCAGAAAGCGCTCGAAGGACTCGGCGGCGTTGAGCCGACCGAGGATGTGGCGTTGCTCGTCGACGTCGAGGGAGACGTCGACACCCTCCACGTGCTGTTGGATCCAGCGCTTCTGGTCGGGCTCTTGGATGTGCATGTACTCGACGCCGACCGTCCGGCAGTAGGCGTCACGCAGGACGTGGAGGATGTCGCCGAACGGGAGCTTGTCGGTGCCGGCAAGACCACCAGTGAGGAACTCCCGGTCGAGGTCCCAGATGGTGAGGCCGTAGGTGGCGGGGTCGAGCTCGGCGTGCATGTGCGGTTCCTTGACCGCCAGCGGGTCGAGGTCGGCGATGAGGTGGCCCCGCACCCGGTGCATGTTCACCACCCGGTTGACCTGCATCTGCTTTTCCAGGTGGGCCTGGTCGGAGTCGACGGGGTTGACGTCCCGGCGCCACTGCACCGCCTCGTAGGGGATGCCCAGCGCCCGGAAGATGTCGACGAAGAAGTGGTCGGCGCCCAGCAGCAGCTCGTGCACCCGCTGCAGGAACAGGCCCGACTCCGCCCCCTGGATGATGCGATGGTCGTAGGTGGAGCTGACGGTCACGACCTTGGAGACACCGAGCTCGGCCAACGCTCTGGGATCGGCGGCCTGGTACTCGGCCGGGTAGTCGATGGCCCCCACGCCCACGATCAGTCCCTGGCCCCGCACCAACCTGGGCACGGACTGCACGGTGCCGATGGTGCCGGGGTTGGTCAGGGTGACGCTGACCCCCACGAAGTCGTCGGCGCTGATCCGGTTGGAGCGGACCTTGCGGATGATCTCCTGGTAGGCGGCGTGGAAGGCCCGGAAGTCAAGGGTGTCGGCGTCGGTGATGCACGGGACGATGAGGCTGCGGGTGCCGTCGGGCTTTTCCACGTCGACGGCCAGGCCCAGCCCGACGTGCTCGGGGCGTACCACTCCGGGCTTGCCCTCGACCTCGGTGAAGGCGGCGTTCATGGCCGGCACCGCCGCCATGGCCTTGACCACGGCGTAGCCGATGAGGTGGGTGAAGCTGACCTTGCCGCCCCGGGTCCGACCCAGGTAGCCGTTGATCACCTGGCGGTTGACCTCGAGCAGCTTGGCCGGCACCACCCGGAAGCTGGTGGCGGTGGGGACGCTCAGGCTCTCGTCCATGGTGGCGGCGATGCGGGCGGCCGCTCCCCGCAGGGGCGTGACCGCCGGCCCGTCGGCCGTCCCCGCGGGTGGCGAAGGCTGGGGGCCGTCCACGGTCGGCCTGATCTGGTCCGCCGATGGAGGCGACGACGCTGCTTCGGCATGGCTCCGGTAATCGGCGAAGAAATCGCGCCAGGGCGCCCCCACCGACGCGGGGTCGTCGAGGTACTGCTCGTACATCTCATCGACCAGCCAGGCGTTCGGCCCGAAGGCACTGCTCGGACCCGACGTGTCCCTCACCCTGGTCAGGGTACCGGGGCGCTCGCCGCCCACCCGGCCTACGCTCTGAGGCGGTGGCCCTGTAGCCCTGCCACCTGTCCGATCGACGGCGGCCGTCATCGCCTGCCGGCCGTTCCTTCAGCTTCTGGCCCCTGGGTCGGCTGCTGCAGCCTCCACTTCCGGGTCCAGAAGCGAAGTAGCTGTGGCCCGCCTTCGGTGGCGGCGGGGCTGGTTCCCCCAACAGCCTGGACCTCGTTGAGGCCATCCCCCAGGAGGTTCATGCCGAGCACGGTCACCGCCACCGCCGCGCCCGGGAACAGCGAGAGCCACCAGGCCACGGCCACGTAGGGCTGGGCGTCAGCGAGCATCGTGCCCCACGACACCGCGTTGCGGTCGCCGAGGCCGAGGAAAGCCAACCCCGCTTCTATGAGCACGGCGGTGCCGGCCTGAAAGGAAGCGTTCACCACCACCAGCGGAAGTACGGCCGGCAACAGGTGGCGGGCCAGGATCCGGGGGTGCCTCGCCCCCAACACCCGGGCGGCTTGGACGAACGGCCGCTCCCGCAGGGCCAGGACCTCGGCCCGGACCAGTCTGGCCGTCAAGGGCCAGAAGATCACCGCCAGAACAACCGCCAACAGCACCCGGCTGGGGCCGAACAGCGCTGCAGCCACCAGGGCCAGGAGAAACCCGGGGACGACCTGGAACACCTCGGCCAGCTTTAGCAAGACGTCATCCACGACGCCGCCCACGTAGCCGGCGATCATCCCGACGACGACGCCGATGCAGGTGGCGCCGACCACCGACAGGACCGCCACCAACAATCCCGTCGCCGCCCCGTGCAGGAGCCGGGTCCCCACCTCCCTCCCGAGGGCGTCGGTGCCCATCAGATGGTGCCGGGAGGGTGACAACAACAAGGCCTCGCTGGGGCGAAACGGCTCTCCGCCGACATGGCTGGCAGCCAGCGCCATCGCCGCCACCGATGCCAACAGGAGCAACCCCATGGCGAAGCGGTGGCTCCCCCGGATCCGAGCCATCGACATCGTCACCGGTGGCGCACTCGAGGATCCAGGGCGGCGTAGGCGAGGTCGCTCACCAGGTTGGCCACCGACACGGCGAAGGAGGAGAAGAGCAGAAGGCCCACCAGCACCTGGTTGTCACGCGCAAGCACGGCGTCGAGGAGCAGGCGGCCGAGGCCGGGCCAGGAGTACACGGTCTCGACGAGCACAGCTCCGGTCAGCACCAGCGCCAGGTTTCCGGCCACCACCGTGATCACCGGTCGTAAGGCGTTGGGCAGCACGTGGAAGCACAACATCCGGCACTCGGAGATCCCCCACCCCCGGGTGGCGCGCACCCAGTCCTGATCCAACACCTCGATCACGGACACTCGGGTGGTGCGTACCACCAGTCCGACGAGCAACAGGCTCAGGGCGCTGGCCGGCAGGACCAGGTGGCGGACGACGTCAACCAGGGAGACGAACCCCGACGTCGATTCGGCGACCGAGCGCATCCCGCTGGCAGGTAGCCAACCCAGCCGGACACCGAACAGGGCCACCAGCAGTTGACCCACCCAGAACACCGGGAGCGAGTAGGCGACCAGGATCCCCACCGAGATGGAGGCGTCGAGGCGGCTGTTGTGACGTACCGCAGCGAGCATCCCCAGCATGACCCCACCGACAGACGCCAGCACGAGCGAGGTTCCCGCCAACAGCAAGGTGGCCGGGAGGCGCCCGAGGATGACGGCCAGCACTGGCTTGCCTTGGATGACCGAGTAACCGAAGTCACCCCGGAAGGCGTTCCCGAGGTAGGCCAGCACCTGGCGGTAGACGGGGAGGTCGAGGCCCAGGCGGTGGCGGAGCAGATCGAGGTAGGCCGTGTCCCCGCCGGACGAGCCCGCCAGGGTGACGGCGGCATCGCCGGGCGCCATGCTGATGAGCACGAACGTCAGCGCCGCGATCACCGCCAACAGCACGACGGTCCCGCCCAGCCGGCGGACCACGTACCAGGCCACGGCGGCGTGCTACGCCATGCTCAAGGCCAGCTCAGCCCGGCGCTGACAGGTCACCCGGAGGACGGCGGGGAGGCCGAGCCCTTCGTGTCCCAGACGGTGTGCCCGAAGTAGTACGGCGCCTTGGAGCCGGCGTTCTCGAAGCCTCGGAACTGAGCGCTGTAGGCCCAGGGCCCGATGCCGTCGACCAGGAAGATCTGGGGCTGTTCCTCGACGATGACCTGCTGGGCCTGTTGGTAGAGCTTGGCCCGGGCATCCCTGTCGGTCTCGGCTGCCGCCCGGGCGAACAGATCGTCTACCGATGGGTTGCAGTACCCCTCGCCGTTCACGAAGGGGACCTTGACGATGTTGGCGCAGGTGAAGACCGACTTGGCGCCGAAGTCGGGGTCGGGGGGATCGGTGAGCTGGCTGTACCCGAGGTCGAAGTCCCAGTCGATGTAGAGCTTCTTCACCCAGGCGTTGAAGTCCATGAGCTGCAGGTCGAGGACGATGCCCACCTCACCCAGCTGCTGCTTCAACAGGTCCGCGGCCGGGGCGAAGCTCTGGTCGAAGATGAACGAGGAGCGCAGGCGCACGCCGTCGGGACCAGGCTTCAACCCGGCGTCGTCGAGCAGCGCCCTGGCCTTGTCGAGGTCGCGGGGGTACTTCTGGACGTCGTCGGTGTAGGCCCACTCCAGCCCTCGTGAGATGGGCCCCGTCGCCGGCTGGAACAGCCCTGCGTAGACGGTCTTGGCGATGAAGTCGCGGTCGATGGCGTAGGCCATGGCCTGGCGTACCCGGACATCGTCGAACGGCTTGCGGCGTAGGTTGGGGATGAGCCGGATGACCCGGGCGAAGCCCTCCCGGCCGTCCTCGGTGACCACGACATCCGGCATCTTGCGCAGCTGGTCGACCAGAGGCGGTATCGGGAACAGGATGAGGTTGACCTCTCCCGTCTGGAGGGCTTGGAGCGACTGGGGTGGCGAGGGGATGATGCGGAAGACGATCTGGTCGAGGTAGGGCTGGCCCTCCTTGAAGTAGTTGGGGTTGCGGACCAGCGTGAGCTGCGCTCCCTTCTGTTCCGACTCGAACATGAACGGTCCGGTCCCGACGGGCTTGGCGTTGGCCGGGTTGGTGAGCGGATCGGTGCCCTCGTAGAGGTGCTTGGGGATGATCGCCCCGTTGTCCTCGTCGAGTAGCTCGAGCAGGGGGGCATAGGGCGCCTTGAGGTTGAAGACCACGGTGTTGGGGTCGGGGGTGACGATGGAATCGAGCACCGGCCCGAGGGCTGCCCGGGTGCGCTGGCTGAACTGCACGAGGACCTGGTCGAAGGAGAACTTCACGTCGTCGGAGCTGAAGGGTTGCCCGTCGTGCCAGGTGACCCCTTCTTCCAGGTGGAAGGTGTAGGTCCTCAAGTCGTCGGAGACATCCCAGCTCTTGGCCAGGTCGGGCTGTGGCTTGAAGTCACGGTCGAGGCGGACGAGCCCGTTGAAGATCTGACCGGTGACGGGATGGGTGATCCCTGAGGTGGTGATGGCCGGGTTCAGCGCCCCGGGATCGGCACTGGCGACGACCAGCGTGCCTCCGTACCTCGGCTCGTCGGCGCCGGTCGCTTGAGACGGGGTCTTTGGTCCTCCGCCCCCGCTGCAGGCAGCGGCCACCAGGCTGAGGACGACAAGGGCGATAACAGCTCTGCTTCTGCGCATCAGCGACTCCTCCAAGGGATAACGGGACGCTGCGAGTCCAGAGGCCCAGGGCGGGCGCTCATGCTTTGGGCAAGGATGCCCATCCCTCAACGCCGCCCGCATCGGGGAGTTCCCCTATTTCTGGGCTCGGCGGGCTCCCGATGTCCGGGCCACGTAGGCGGCAACCTCGGCCCGGCCGCCCAGCCCCAGCTTGGACAAGATGTTGCCCACGTGGTGCTCGACGGTCTTGCGCCCGATGTAGAGCCGCTGGGCGATGTCCGGATTGGAGAGCCCGACGCCGAGGAGCTCGAGGACCTGCAACTCTCGTCGGGTCAGGCCTCCAGGGCCTCTCGGCCCGGTGCGGGCCCGACCGCCGATGTGGCGGATGAACGCGGCGGTGGCATCGGCCTCGCCTCTGGCGCCGAGGGCGTCGAAACCCGCGAGGGCGAGGGTGGCTTCAGCGATGGCAACCTTGGGATCGTCGACGGCCATGGCCCGCGCCAGCTCGCGCCGGGCCTGCTCACGCTCGAGGGGCAACCCCAAGTGGGAGAAGGCGTCGAGGGCCACGGTGAGGTGCCGTTGCGCCTTGTCCTCATCACCGCCGGCGCGGTCGATCCGGCCGAGCGCCAACGCCGCTCGCGCCCAATCCACCTCCCGGGTGGTCAGGCAGGCGATGGCGTGCAGCCGTTCTCCTGCCTCCCGAGCCTGGAGCAGGTTGCCCTGAGCGAGGTGTGCCTCCACGAGGAGTCCGAGGACCAGCGCAGCTTCCACCACTGGCGTCGATGGCTGGTGGAGGCGACGGGCAAGACCGGATGCCGCGTGTTCGCTCTCCCCTCGTGCCAGCCTCAGCAGTCCCCGGGCGAACACCGTCTGCGTCTCGTCATGTGGCTCCCCCAGGAGCTGGGCGGCCTCCTCCACCCGGCCCTGGTGGACCCACAGCTGGGCCAGTATCCCCAGCGCTTCGGCGTGGACGGGAGGGCATGTCCCTCCTTCGCTGGCCTGTATTGCTCGGCGCAACTCGCCCTCCGCCTCTTCCCACTTACCGGTCGCCAGGAGCACGGCTCCATGGGCGCTACGGCAGTGAGCGACGAGATAGGGGCCGCCCTGACTACGGACGAACCTCTCGGTGGCCCGCAGCCACTCGAACGCACGGACGACGTCACCGCAGCGCGCAGCGGCTACGAGCATGGTGCAGCTGGTGAACACTGCGGTGAACAGATCCACCGCCTCGCTACCCGACGAAGCCGCCACCGCCTCGTCCAGGTGGGCGAAGCCCTCCTCGATCCTCCCGAGGGCCACCTGCCACCAGCCGAGCTGGCTCAGGGCGCACAACTCGAGATCGGCGTCACCCAATCTGGTACCGAGCTCCACGGCACGGGACGCCAACGGCTCGCCTGAGGCAGGGCTCGACGCCCCACAGGCCCGAGCCAGGAGGACCCACCCGGCCAGGGCGCTGCCATCTGTGTCATCGACGAGGCGATCGGCCCTCGACGCCCACCCCCGGGAGGCGGCCCTGTTCCCAAAGCCGGCCTGGTAGGAGATGCTCAGCCACACGGCGACGGAGGCAGCCTGG
>JBPCJK010000179.1:0-3465 GCA_051005375.1 Acidimicrobiales bacterium | reverse complement strand
GTTTGGTTTCTTCCCCCTCTCCTGGCGCCCCCGGCGGGCTCTCTTCGCCCGCCTTTGGTGCGCCCCCCCCAAGCCCCCCTCATCCGAACCGGCCGGTCACGTAGTGCTCGGTCCGCTCGTCCGAGGGGTTGGAGAACATCTTCTCAGTGCGGTCGTACTCCACCAGGACACCGGTACGGGTGTCGCTGGCCTCGTCGGCCTCGGCGGTGAAGAAGGCGCACATGTCACTCGCCCGGGCCGCCTGTTGCATGTTGTGGGTGACGATGACGATGGTGTACTCGCTCTTGATCTCCTCCATGAGATCCTCGATGCGCCCGGTGGCGATGGGATCGAGGGCCGAGCACGGCTCATCCATGAGGATGACCTCGGGGTCGACGGCCAGGGCCCGGGCGATGCACAGGCGCTGCTGCTGACCACCTGACATCCCCAGCGCAGAGTCCTTGAGCCGGTCCTTGACCTCGTCCCACAACGCTGCCCGGCGCAGGGAGCGTTCGACGATCTCGTCCATGTCGCCTTTGACCCCGGCCACCCTGGGGCCGAAGGACACGTTCTCGTAGATCGACTTGGGAAACGGGTTGGGCTTTTGGAACACCATCCCGATGCGCCTGCGCACCTCGACGGGATTGACGGCCGGGTCGTAGAGGTTGATGCCGTGGTAGAGGACGGAGCCCTCCACCCGGGCGATCGGGACCAGGTCGTTCATGCGGTTGAAGCACCGCAGGAGAGTCGTCTTGCCGCAACCCGATGGACCAATGAACGCAGTGATCTGCTGCCCATGTACATCGATGGCCACGTCTCGCACGGCGAGAGACGAGCCGTAGTAGACCGACAGGCCGTCGACATCGAACACCGGCTCGCCATCCGGAACCGTCTCGTCGCTGGCGCTGGACAAATCCTGTCTCGGGACCAGTCGACTGGCTGGTCCCCTCCTTTCGGTCCCCGGCTCTGGCTGAGTGGTGGTCTCGGGAGCCATGTCTTCGCTCACCTTCTCTTCTCTCTTGGCGGGTTGCGCACCACGACGGCGACGCCGGCGGCGGGGACCTACGGTGGGGAGGCGTCGTCGTCCACCAGCCTTGCCCACGCTGGCAGCCTCCGGCGACTCCGTCAGCTAGGACCCTCAGCAGCGTAGGCAGCCGTGGTTACCGCTGACCTGAGACGAGGTGAACGTGAGATGAACGAATCGGGGGAGGGGGCAGGTTCTGCCCACTGTTCTGCGTTCTGCCGATGGGCGGCTACAGCGCACCCCGTTCCCACGGGCCGGTGATGGCGCAGGTCATGCCGCTCTCGGGTTCAGCGTTCCCGAAGATGTTGGCGAAGAGGGTGTGCCCGTCGGGGCTGAGCAGGGCTCCCGCGAACTCGGTGTCGTTGAAGCGGTTGACGGCGAGCCCGAAGGTCTCACCGTGTTGGGTCAAGCCCATGAGCCGGTTGACGTCGGTGATGCCCGGCGCCAGCGGATGGGTGTCGCCATCGGCGCCGGAGGCGTCGTCCTCGCACAGGACCAGCCCGTCCCGCGGGCCGACGGTGAGGTTGACGACTCGAACGATGAGCCGGAGCAGTCCGATGGAGCGGCCTGTGGGCCGGTACTCCCAGATCTGCCCGTACCCCTCGGCGAAGCCGTCGCTCACCGTTCTTGGCGTCCCCGCCACTGGTCGAGGCAAAGAAGATGCTCCCCTCGCCGGCCCAGATCCCTTCCAGCCGGTTGAACTTGACCCCGCCGGCGGCAAATCCCTGGTCAAAGCACCGCGTCGCCCCGCCCTCGAGATCGGGGTCGGGGTCGGCGATGTCGACCCAGCGCACGGGGAGGGGCCGGTGCTCGGTCTGGCCCTCCCGTAGGTCGACCTGGGGCCGCCGGTGAAGCTATTGACCAACTCCCGGCTCCTCTGGTGAAGTCGAGCACCGTGACCCCACCCCCTCCCAGGGTCGTACTTGGTCTCCGTCGGGCCTGCGACCGTTCCCTCGCCGGGCCTGTTGCGGTCCTCCTGGTTCCGGGTCAGGCGGATGCGCCCGTCGGCCAGGGCGAAGGCCGCCATCCCGTCGTGGTTGCGGGCGAAGACACCCTCGCCGCCCGGCATGGGAGCAGCCGTCTTGGCGAACACCACGTAGCTGAAGCTCTTGGGCAGGGCCAGGTACGGGCCTGAACCTTCGGTGAACGCCATACGGCGCCGCCACCTGCGGTTGCTGCCACAGCCCGGAGGGGCAGACCCCGGGCAGGCACAGGCGCGTGTAGCAGCACTGCTACACTGAGGAGATGAGAGACGTGCCGGCCCGAGAGCTGCGGAACAACGTCAGCGCCGTGCTCCGCCAGGTCGAGCACGGCGATCGCCTGCGAGTGACCGTGAGTGGTCGCCCGGTTGCCGAACTTGTTCCGTTGCCATCGCGCCCGCACGCCATGCGCTGGGACGACTTCCAGCGAGCCATCGACGGCGCCCGGGCCGACGCCGGTCTCGTCGCTGAACTGGCGGCGCTCCTCCCCGAGACCACCGACGACTTTGACGACTACGACGACCAGTGAGTGGTCGGTCGGCGCTCGGCTTGGCCGACACCTCGCTCTTCGTCGCCCAGGAGCAGGACCGCCCCCTCCGTGGCGAGCCGCCCGAGCTGATCGCCGTCTCGGTGATCTCGGTGGGCGAGCTGTCCCTCGGCGTTCTGGTGGCGACCGCCGACGTTCGCGCCCGGCGCTTGGAGACCCTCCGCCGGGCGGGGGAGCTGGACCCTCTCCCCATCGACGCCTCGGTGGCGACGACGTGGGCGGCGCTGCGACTGGCCCTGCGTGAGGCAGGCCGACGGATGCCGCTCAACGACTCCTGGATCGCAGCCACGGCCATCGCCCGGGGGATCCCCGTCGTCACCCAGGACGACGACTACGACGACGTGCCCGGCCTGGCGGTCATTCGAGTCTGAACCACCGGCCGGAGGCAGGCGGGCTCCTGGGGAGTGCCGACGGGAGACCTTCGGTCCTCCTCGACCACCTGGAACTGAGAGGGTGCGCGGTTAGGCGCACCCGTGGCCCGAGCGGCCCGCCGGCGAAGCCAGCGGGAGCGGGCAAGCAAGGTTTTTCGCTCTCGGCGGCGGAGCCGCCGAGCCATGAGCAGCGTGCCTATGCGCTGAGCTTCTCAGCCTTCCACCAGCGTTCGTGCCGGCGCCATGCCGCCGACACATCCGACCAGGAGACTGAAGGGGTGCCCACCCCCACCTTCATCGCCTCAGGCCCGAACCCCCCAGAAGGAATCCCTGAGGAGCGGCGTTCGGCCATCTTCGACCTCGACCGCACCCTGCTTCCGGGCTCTAGCCTGGTCCACCTCGGACGGGCGCTCGCCAGAGACGGCGTGCTCCGCCCTGCCGATCTCCTGGGCTTCCTCGCCCGGGAGGTGGTCTTCCGGAGGAAGGGCCTGAGCGAACCCGGAGCCGAGCGTCTGCGGGAGCGGCTGCTGGCCATGGCTGCCGGTTTCGAGCAGGCGCCGCTCG
>JBPCJK010000178.1:0-22366 GCA_051005375.1 Acidimicrobiales bacterium | reverse complement strand
CCGTCAGCCTTCCTGGCGCCTTGGTGCTGGCCGAGGCGGCCCGGGGGATCTGGCCTTTCGGGGGTGTGCCGGTGGCCACCCTGGCCCAGACCCAGATCGGCGGCCCGCTGGCGTTCGCCTCCCGCCTTGGCGGGGGTCTGTTGATCGCCGCCCTGGTGGGAGTGACCGGCGTGGCCCTGGCCGCCCTCGCCCGCCGAGCGTGGCGCCAGGCTGCGGTCGCCGTCGCCGTGGTGGCGGCGGGAACCGTCGGCGGTCTCGTTGCCCCGTCAGGGCGGGCCGTGGGGACCGTCGACGTCGCCGTGGTCCAGGCCGGCGGCGAGCGAGGGCTGCGGGCGGTGGACAACCCGTCGGCGCCGGGGTTCGGGGCAGCTCTCGCCGCCGCCCAGGAGCTGCCCGCAGGCGTCGACCTGGTGTTATGGCCGGAGGACGGAGTCAAGGTGGAGGGCGAGGTCCAGGCATCGCCTCGGGGGCAGGTGGTGGCCGACCTGGCCCGCCAGCTCGGCACCACCTTCGTCTCGGGCGTCAGCCAGCGCGAGGGTGACCGGTTCCGCAACCTGGCCGTGGCGTGGGGGCCCGACGGCGAGGTGGTCGACCGCTACCAGAAGAACCAGCGGGTCCCCTTCGGGGAGTACATCCCGTTGCGATCGGTGCTCTCCGGGGTGGTCGACCTGCGGGCCGTGCCCCGAGACGCCGTGGCCGGCCGGGGCGCCGGGCTGCTGGCCACGCCGGCCGGCGATCTCGGGGTCATGATCTCCTACGAGGTGTTCTTCTCCCACCGGGCCCGGGCTGCGGTGACCGCCGGCGCAGGCGTGCTCCTCGTGCCCACCAACGCCTCCTCGTTCCCCAGCACCCAGATGCCCGCCCTGGAGCTCGGGGCGGCCCGCCTGCGGGCCATCGAGACGGGACGAGCCGTGGTCCAGGCCGCGCCCACAGGGTTCTCCGCCATCATCGACTCCAGTGGAACGGTGCACCGTCAGAGCGACCTGGGGGCGCCGGCGGTGCTCCGGGGAGCGGTCGAGCGGCGCACCGGGTCCACGCCGTACACCAGGCTGGGAGACGGGCCGGTTGTGGCCCTGGCTGCCCTGGCCGTGGCCGGGCCCTGGGCGGCCGAGCGGATCAGACGTCGACCGCCACGGTGAAGGCCGTCACCGTTCGACTTGCCGAAGGACCGTTTGAACCAGGGGCCCATCCCAGATCGGTATGCTCGCCGAGATGCCCAACGAGCAGATCGCCGTGCGTCTCCCGACCGAGTTGCTGGCGACCGTGGACGACCTCGTCCAGCGAGGCCGGTACGAGAGCCGAGCGGCCGCCGTGCGGGCGGGCGTGATCGCCATCGCCGATGCCGACCGTCGCAGAACGGTCGACGAGGGTCTCATCGACGGTTACACCAGGATGCCTCCCACCCCTGGGGAGGACGAAGCCGCCTTGGCCTCTCTCCGCCACGCCATCGCCGAGGAGCCGTGGTGAGCCCCGACCGAGGCGAGGTGTGGTGGGCCGAGGTGCCCGACACCGGTCGACGCCCGTTCGTCGTGCTCACCCGCAGCCGAGCCATCCCTGTTCTGCACTCCCTCCTGGCAGCGCCGGTCACCCGGCACGTGCGCGGCATCGCCACCGAGGTCCCGCTCGGCCCCGAGGAAGGCATGCCGGAAGCGTGCGCCGCCAGCCTCGACAACCTCCGGGTGCTACCCAAGGCCTACCTCACAACTCGCATCTGCTCGCTGGGCCCTGTCGCCATGGCCGCCGTCTGCGCTGCACTGGGCGACGCTGTCGACTGTTGAGTTGACCCCCATCGAACCGAGCCCGTCGGCGCCAGCACCCTCACCGGCTCCGCCCTGGCCGTGGCCGAGCCCCTGGCGTCCGAGCGGCTCCGACGTCGAGAGGCGAGGTGAAGGACGCCACGGTTCGACTTGAGCGCAGGCCCCGTCCCCTTCCCGAGGCCGTTTGGGTACTCCGGCCAGTTTGGTGCAGCACCCTACGGAACCAAGTAGGATCGACAGACATGAGCAAGATCCAGGAGTACCTGGTCTCGTCGTCCGGGCAGATGTCGCTCCCGGCTCCAGCCCGCCACCGATGGCACCTCACCCAGGGCGGGCCCGTCGACGTGCTCGATCTCGGGTTTGGCGTGTTGACCGTGCCCAAGGGCGAAGGTCGGTACCTGCTCGGTGACCTCCTCAGCCGTGAAGAGCACGCTGCCTTCGTCGGTTCCCTGGCCGAGGACCCGGATATGGCAACCACGTGACGACAGCCGTCCTCGACGATCACCTGTTGCGGGACCTGCTCTCCGACGAGCGCAGCGAGGAGCTGGCGGCGGTCCTCAACGACCACGATCCGGCGACGACCAACTTGTACTACGGACGGTTGTGCAAGGCCGTCGTGGCGGCGCGAGGAGGCCGCCTCACCGGTGCCTGGTCGAACGAACGCCGAAGGGCGCTCGGTCGAACCCTCCTCGCCCTTCCCGAGGCCATCATGGTCGTCCCCATGCGATCACTGGCGTTCCGCATGGCCGAGCTCGCTCACCTGTACGGACTCTCCACCCTCGGCGCCGAGGCGGTTGCCGCCGCTCATCACCTGGCGGCGCCGCTATGTGTGTGGGAGGGCGACGACGGACCACGGATCAGTGCCGCCGCCCGTGAGGTCGGCGCTGGGTATCGCCGCATCTCTCGCTGATCCCGGTGGGGGGCAGTCTCTAGGAGCGGCGCCGACTCATGCCCTTCGCTCTCAAATAGCCGCAGCCGGCCAGGCGGCACGGTTCTCCACCCTCACCCGGATCTGCGACGTGCTCGACTGCCAACCGGGCGACCTGTTCTCGCTCAGCCCACCAACCGAAGCCAGCTCCGCCCCGGACCGACCGATGCCCCGCCGGTAAGCTCGCCCAGGTGCCCACTGAGACCGAGCAGCTCGCCGTGCGCGTCGACGCCGGCGACCTGATGTCCTGAACCCGCTGCAACAGGGCCAGGCGCCACCGGCGTCGCCAACAGCCGCGGCCCTTTCCGACGGCGCCCTGCGGGTCGCCCTGCTGGCCTACCGGGGAAACCCTCACTGCGGCGGCCAGGGGGTCTACGTCCGCCACCTGAGCCGGGTCCTGGCCGACCTCGGCCACCACGTCGAGGTGCTCAGCGGTCCGCCCTACCCCGACCTCGACGAGCGGGTCCGGCTCCAGCGGGTACCCGGCCTGGACCTGTACCGCCAGCCCGACCCTTTCCGGCGCCCCCGGGCCGATGAGCTCCGGAGCTGGACCGACGTGGCCGAGTACGCCCTAATGTGCACCGCCGGCTTCCCCGAGCCCCTCACCTTCAGCCTCCGGGCCCACCGGGCCCTGGCCGAGCGCCGCCACGACTTCGACGTCGTCCACGACAACCAGTGCCTGGGAACCGGCCTGCTCCGCATCCAGGCCCCGCCTCCCCATGGGCTGGGCATCCCCGTGGTCGCCACCATCCACCACCCCGTCACCGTCGACCGCCGGGTCGAGCTGGCCCACGCTCCCAGCGCCCAGCGCCGGCTGACCCTGCGCCGGTTCTACGGCTTCACCCGGATGCAGGGCCGGGTCGCCCGCCGGCTGCCCCGCATCCTTACCGTGTCGCAGTCGTCGCTCGACGACATCGTCGCCGACCACGGGGTCGCCCCGGATCGACTGCGGGTGGTGCCCGTCGGCGTCGACCCGGCGCGCTGGCGCCCCCTTCCCGGGGTGGCGCGGGTGCGGGGTCGGCTGATTACCACGGCGTCGGCCGACGTCTCCATGAAGGGGCTGGCCCACCTGCTGGAGGCGCTGGCCAAGGTCCGGGTGGAGCGCCCCGAGGCGACGTTGGTGGTGGTCGGTACCCTCGGTCCACACAGCCCGGTCCGTCGGCTGGTGCAGCAGTTGGGCATCGGCGCGGCGGTGCGCTTCGTCACCGCCGTGAGCGACGACGACCTCGTCCGCCTCTACGCCGAGGCCGAGGTGGCCGTGGTCCCGTCGCTCTACGAGGGGTTCTCCCTGCCCGCCGTCGAGGCCATGTCCTGCGGGGTGGCGGTGGTGGCTACCACCGGCGGCGCCCTGCCCGAGGTGCTCGGCACCGATGGCCGCAGCTCGGTGCTGGTCAACCCCGCCGACGCCGGTGCCCTGGCCGCCGCCATCGGCGACCTGCTGGGTGACGCAGAGCGACGTGGCGCCTTGGGGAGGGCCGGACGCCGGCGGGCGTTCGAGCGCTACACCTGGCGAGCCACGGCCGAGGCCACCGTCGAACAGTACCGAGAGGTGATCGCCGAGGTGGCCGACCGATGCTGACCGTGCGCTATCACCGGTTGGGGCTCGTCCCCGACGAGCGCCTCCTCGACCTCGGCTGCGGGGGCGGTCGCCACGCCTTTGAAGCGGCCCGGCGAGGAGCGAGGGTGGTGGCCCTCGACGTCGACCTGGCCGAGCTCAAGGACGTCCGGGACATGTTCAGCGCCATCGCCGCCGAAGGTCCGGGCACGGACGGCGCCGTCGTGGGTGGCCACGCCCTGCACCTCCCGTTCCCGGACGCCACCTTCGACCGGGTCATCGCCGCCGAGGTGCTGGAGCACGTCATCGACGACGGCACTGCCGTTGCCGAGCTGGCCCGGGTGCTGCGACCGGGCGGCGCCATCGCCGTGACCGTTCCCTCCCAGCTCCCCGAGCGGCTGTGTTGGGCTTTGTCCGCCGACTACCACGCTCCTGCCGTCGAGGGCGGCCACGTCCGCATCTACTCGTGGGCCGGGCTGCGGCACCGGCTCCTGGCCGCGGGCCTGCGCCCCTACGCCGACCACCGGGCCCACGCCCTGCACAGCCCCTACTGGTGGCTGCGCTGCGCGGTGGGGCCGGCCGACGACCGTCATCCCCTGGTCCGGGCCTACCACCGCTTCCTGGTGTGGGACATCACCCGCAGGCCGCGGCTCGTCGGCGCCGTCGAAGCCATGCTCAACCCAGTGCTGGGCAAGAGCCTGGTCGTCTACGCCAGGAAGACCTCAGTCTTCCCCCGGTGAGCCTTGCCCTCCCGGTCGTTCCCGGCGTCCTGACCGCGGCCGAGGTGGCCCGCACCGTCGACAGCATCGCCGCCGTGCAGCTGCCGTCAGGGATGGTCCCATGGTTCCCCGGGGGCCACGCCGATCCCTGGAACCAGGTGGAGGCGGCCATGGCGCTGGCCGTGGGCGGGAGGAGGCGGGAAGCCGAAGCCGGCTACGACTGGCTGGTCGGCCAGCAGCGGCCCGACGGCGCCTGGCACCAGTACTACCTGGCCGACCGGGTGAAGGAGGCCACCCTCGACGCCAACGTGTGCGCCTACGTGGCCACCGGCGTCTGGCACCACTTCAGCCTCACCGGCGACCGGGGGTTCCTGGAGGCCATGTGGCCAGTGGTGGACGCTGCCGTCGACTTCGTGCTCGGGCTGCAGGCGCCCGGCGGTGAGGTCATCTGGGCCCGCCACGCCGACGGCACCCCTTGGTCCTTCGCCCTGCTCACCGGCTCGTCGTCGATATGCCACAGCCTGGGGTGCGCCCTCGCCGCTGCCCGTCGCCTCGGCCTCGAGCGATCCCGATGGGAGCGTTCCCGGGCTGCCCTGGCCCATGCGGTGGCCACCCGGCCGGGGGCCTTCGCCCCCAAGGACCGCTGGGCCATGGACTGGTACTACCCGGTGCTCTCGGGGGTGGTGCGGGGTGACGCCGGTCGCCGGCGTCTGGACGACGGCTGGGACCGCTTCATCCTCGACGGCTGGGGGGCCCGCTGCGTCCACGACCGACCGTGGGTCACAGCGGCGGAGACCGCTGAGTGCGCCATGGCCCACCTGGCTGTGGGGCTGGAGGCCCGGGCCCTCGACCTGTTGACCTGGGGCCAGCACCTACGGGCCGACAACGGCGCCTACCACACCGGCATCGTCCTCCCCGAGAAGGTGCACTTCCCCGGAGGGGAGCGATCGACCTACAGCGCCGCTGCCGTGGTCCTGGCCGCCGACGCCCTCTCGGGCACCACCCCCGCTGCCGGGGTGATCGTCGAACGCCCGGTTCATTCCGGGTTCTTACGTCAACCAGTTGCGGAAACCGTCGTCACTCACTGACGCCAGAACGAAAACGAGCCCCGCCTGTGGCCGCTCACCGACGCAGCACCCGCAGCGACCCCACCGACGACACCTCCACGAAGCCGTCGTCGAGGGCCCGCCGGTAGACCTCGTAGGGCGGGCGCCCGCCGTCGGCCGGGTCGGGGAACACGTCGTGGATGGCCAGGAGACCACCGGGGGCCACCTGGCAGGCCCAGCCGTCGTAGTCGGCGTGGGCAGGTTGGCGCCCGTGGCCGCCGTCGATGAACACCATGGCGCACCTGGTCGCCCAGTGCCGGGCGATGGCCGACGACTCCCCCACCACCGCCACCACCGTCGACTCCAGGCCGGCCGCCACGATGGTCCGGCGGAAGGCGGGCAGAGTGTCAAGGGCGCCGGTGGCGGGGTCGACCAGGGAGGGATCGTGCCACTCCCAGCCCGGCTGCTGCTCCTCGGAGCCCCGGTGGTGGTCGACGGCGAACAACAGGGTGGCCTGCTCGGCGGCGGCAGCACCGAGGTACAGCGCCGACTTCCCGCACCAGCTCCCGATCTCCACCAAGGGGAGGTCGGGCACGGACGCCAGGGCATCGACGGCAGCGTCATACAGGGCCAGGCCCTCGGGGGCCGGCATGAAGCCGACAGCCGCCTCAGCCCACTTGCGCAGGGCCGGGTTCAGGGAGCGACGAGCTCCGGTTCGTCCACTGTGATGCCGAACAGCAGCGAGTCGAGGAACAGGTACTTCGCCACCCACAGGATGCCGAAGGCGGTGAGGTTGGCGGCGCTGACCACCACAGTGCTGTCGTTCCAACCAGATGCCAGGTGGACCAGCAGGGTGGAGAAGGCCAGGCCGACCAAGGCGAAGCCCCAGAACGGCATCACCTCCCGCCACAGGTGGTTGCCACCGCGCTTACCCCACACCCACGAGCGGTTCAGGCTGTAGGAGGGGATGGACCCGATGCTGACGGCGGCGAGGTTGGAGGCCACGGCCGACCAGCCCAGGACGCCGTTGCAGATGATGAGCACCAGCTGAGAGACCCCGACCGCCACCACCGACACCATGCTGTAACGGATGGCCTTGCGGTCCAACTGGGCGCGGACGGTAGCCAGGAGGGACGCACGCATCCCCATAGGCTATCGGCTGGCGCGGTCTGCGGTGCACCAGTAGTGCCTCGTCGGAGCTCCGCCGGCGAAGACGGGGTGACGTCCCTGATCGCCGGCATCGCACGGGCATGACCGACCTCGTCGCGTCGCGCCTGTACGCCCAGGCGCTCGGAGGGCCGCCGCTGGCCGGGCCGGTTGCGACCTGCGAGCAGCTGCTGGCCATCCAGGCCCAGGACCTTCGCGGCGCCCGGCTGGCCACGCGTGTCCGCACGCGTGACCGGGCGGCGGCGGACGTCGATCGGGCGCTCGCGGATCGCCAGCTGATCGTCTCCTGGGTCAATCGGGGGACCCTGCACCTCGTCCGCGGCGAGGACTGGCCGTGGCTCCACGCCCTGACCACGCCACAGCTGGCGACGTCCAACGCCCGGCGCCTGAGCCAGGAGGGCGTGACCCCGGGTGCGGCGGATCGCGGTGTGGCGGTGGTGACGCGCGCCCTCACCGAGGAGGGACCGCTCGTCAAGGCCGACCTGGCCGCCCACCTTGAGAGGGGCGGCGTCCCGACGGCGGGGCAGGCGTTCGTGCACGTCCTGCTGCGGGCGACGATCCTCGGCCTTGTCGTCCGCGGTCCCGTCGTCGGGCGCGAGCAGGCCTTCGTGTTGGTGCGCGAGTGGCTCGGGGAGGTGCCGACACTCGACCGCGATGTCGCTCTGGCCGAGTTGGCGCGCCGCTACCTACGCGGTCACGGGCCGGCGACAGCGAGGGACCTCGCGGCCTGGGCCGGGATCACCCTCGGCGACGCCCGTCGGGGCCTGGCCGGAGTGGACGTCGACGAGCTCGGCGACGGTCTGGCCGACCTGCGCGGACGCTTGCCAGCGGCGCTGCTGCCCGGCCCCCGGCTGCTCGGCCCGTTCGACCCGCTGCTGCACGGCTGGGCTCGGCGCGACTGGGTCCTCCACGACCCCCGCCACGTCGTCACGAGCAACGGGAGCTTCCGCCCGTCGATCCTGGTCGATGGGCGGATCGTCGGGACGTGGACCTCTGCCGGCGAGCTCCGGCCGTTTGCTCCGCTCGACGACCGGGCAGCCGCGGCACTCGAGGAGGACCTCGCGGACGTCAGGCGGTTCGTGCGCCCCGGACGCTGAGCAGCCCGAGGTGGCGCGCCTCTACCACCTGATCGAGCTCTCGCTCGAGCTTGAAGTCCCAGACCGGCGAAGCCGGAGCGACCCGGTCTCGTGCGACCATGGACGGGTGCGACGACTGCTTCCGGTGCTCCTGGCCGTAGCCGCCACCCTCAGCGGCGCCTGTGCCGGTGGCAGAGACGACGGCCAGGGCGCCACGTCAGACCAGCCGGCAGCGACGGTTCCGGCCACCAGCACCACCACTGCGCTCTCGGCCGGCACCCCACTGGCCAACGCCACCATGCAGGACCTGGCCGGGGTGCGGGTCCGCCTCACCGAGGTCGCCCGCCTCGACGCCCCGGTGACCATGGCCGTGCGCCCCGGCTACGACCTCCTCTTCGTGGCCCAGCGAGGGGGACGGGTGATGGTCGTCGGCGGCGGCGGCGTCCGTCTTCAACCGCTGCTGGAGGTGGAGACCACCACCGAGGGAGAGCGAGGCCTGCTGGGCCTGGCCTTCGCTCCCGACGGGGGCCACCTCTACGTCAGCTACACCAACCTCGACGGCAACAGCCGGCTCGAGGAGTACGCCATGGGCCAGGGCGGAGCCGACATCGATCTGGGCTCCCGTCGCACCCTGCTCATGGTCGACCAGCCCTTCTCCAACCATAACGGGGGCCACGTAACCTTCGGTCCTGACGGGTTGCTCTACGTCGGCCTGGGCGACGGCGGCGGCGCCGGCGACCCGATGGCCAACGCCCAGAACCCGAACACGCTGTTGGGCTCCATCCTGCGCATCGATCCTCGTGCCCAGGGCGACGCGCCCTACGCCATCCCCGCCGACAACCCCTTCGCCGGTGGCGGTGGCCGAGGCGAGGTCTTCGTCTACGGGCTGCGGAACCCCTGGAGGTTCTCCTTCGACCAGGCCACCGGCGACCTGTGGATCGCCGACGTCGGCCAGAACGCCGTCGAGGAGGTCGACCTCCTCCCTGCGGGATCGGCCGGCGGCGCCAACATGGGTTGGCCGGCTCTGGAGGGGAGCCGACCGTTCAAGGGAACGCCGCCCCCCGGCGCTGTCGCCCCGGTCTACGACTACACCCACGACAACGGGTACTCGGTCACCGGCGGTTTCGTCTACCGGGGCACTCGCATCCCTGGCCTGCAGGGGGCCTACGTCTTCGGCGACCTCGGGACGGCCCGGCTGTGGGCGCTCGCCGTCGCCGACGGCAAGGTGGCGGGTCGCGCCGACCTCGGCGTAGGGGTCGAGGAGGGCACCCTGGTCTCCTTCTTCGAGGACCCTGGCGGCGAGCTCTATGTCGTGTCCATCGCCGGCACGGTCTCCCGCCTCGATCCGGCCTGAGCCGCCCGAGGCGGGCCTTCGCTGAGCCGGGCAGGCCGGCTGGCGGACATGCTGTATGAACGTATGAACGGAGCCTTCCCCCGAGTGGAACAGGTCATGGCGACGGTTCGAAAACCCTTCACCTCGCCCACGAACCAGAACCGGTCGAGGAAGCGCTCGCGCTCGCAGGTCCATGCAGGTCGCTCGAGGTCGTGCTCGGCCGCCAGGTGCTCGCAAGTGCGGCCAGGTAGGCGTCGTAGCGAACATCGCCGGTGGGTTCTGGAGCGTGGGTGATGGTTCGATGACGTTGGGCGGGCGTGGCCATGAGGCCCACCTCGTCCAGCAGGTCGCGCACACAGGGCAGGAAAGGTTCGCCGCCCTGGACACGGCGGGCGACGCCGGCGATGAACTGGGTGAAGGCGGTGTCGGCGGGAGGATGATCGGCCAGCCACTGGCGCAGGGTGAACATCTTCCCGGTCGCCCGTTCGGCATCCATCTGCTCGAAGAGCCCGGACGCCATCCCCCGGCGCCGGCGGTAGGGTCAGTTGGTGCCCATGGCCACCGTCGACGGCGTCCGGCTGCACTACCTCGATCGGGGCACCGGCGATCCGGTGCTGGTGCTGCTCCACGCCTTCCCCCTTCACGCCGGCATGTGGGCGCCCCAGCTCGAGGCCCTGTCCGCACGGGTGCGGGTGATCGCCCCCGACCTGGTCGGCTTCGGTGGGTCGGACGTCCCCGACGACCCCGACGCATACTCGGTCGAGGCGTGGGCCGACAGCGTGGCCGGCCTGGCCAACCATCTCGGGCTCGACCGGATCGTCCTGGCCGGGCTGTCGATGGGCGGCTACGTCGCCTTCTCCTTCCTGCGCCGCCACCGGGCCCGGCTGGCCGGGTTGGTCCTGGCCGACACCCGACCCGGTCCCGACACCAACGAGGCCGCCGAGCGGCGGAGCGCCCAGCAGCGCCAGGTGGCCGAGGAGGGGACCGCAGGGCTGATCGACACGCTCGTGCAGGGCCTGCTCAGCGAACACACCCGGCTGCGCCGGCCCGAGTTGGTGGACGCCGCCCGCCACCTGATGGACAGCCCGCCGGCAGGTTACGTGGGCGCACTGGAGGCCATGAAGCGCCGACCTGACTCGACGCCGGAGCTGACCGGCATCGACGTCCCCACCATGGTCGTCGTGGGCGAGGAGGACGCCCTGTCGCCTCCGGATGTCGCCCGAGACATGTTGGCGGTCATCCCCGGAGCAGAGCTGTCCGTGCTCGCCGGCGCTGGGCATCTCTCGAACCTGGAGGCCGTCGATGCCTTCAACGCCACGGTGATGGGCCTCCTGGGGCGATGCCAGGAGCCGCCGCACCCTCGGTAGGCTGCGCGTTCCGTGGCCCGCCGCCTCCTCCTCCTCGCCCTCGTCGTCGCCGTGATCGCAGGGGTAGCGGCCGAGCGCAGCATCAAGCCCAGTCCTGACCGGTCGGGCGACGCCGCCGTCGAGGCCGCCGTCCGCCTGGAGCGGGTCAACCGCCGGCCGGCGTTCGCCCTCCCATCCACGCCGTCTCCGGTACCCGAGGAACAGGGAGACGGAGCCTCCGAGCCGGTCCCGTCCGAGGCCGTCCCCGTCCAGGTGGCACCGGCCGAGGCCAGCCCGTCGGTGGTTGACCTGGCCATCGCCCCGGTCGCCGGCAGCGACCCGGCCGAGCTGACTGCCCAGCTCCTCGCCGCCGAGCGGGGGATCCGCGACCCGGCGTCGACCCCCGAGCAGCTGGCCCACTTCGGCCACCTGCAACAGGTCGCCTACCGGGCCCTGGTCCTGCACCCGGACTGGGACGCGGCGGTGTCGGCCGCCCTTCCCGAGGACCTTCGCCCGGTGATGGCAGCCAACGTGGGCGCCGGGCGTGAGCTGCGCCGCCCGGTGCGCGTGCCCCAGGTCACGCTCCCGGCGTGGCGCATCGTCGAGCCCGCCCCCGCCGCCGAGCTCCGGGCCTATTACGAGGAGGGGGAGGCGGCCTACGGGGTGCCCTGGCAGTACCTGGCGGCGGTGAACCTGACCGAGACCCGCATGGGCCGGATCCGGGGGTACAGCTCGGCCGGCGCCCGGGGTCCGATGCAGTTCATCCCCGGCACGTGGGCCCGGTACGGCGAAGGCGACATCGACGACCCCCACGACGCCATCATGGCTGCCGCCCGCTACCTGTCAGCCAACGGTGGCACCCGGGACGACATGTCCAACGCCCTGTTCCGCTACAACCCGGTGTCATGGTACGTCGACGCCGTGAGCGCCTACGCCGAGCAGATGGTGGCCGACGAGCGGGCCTACCTCGGCTACTACTCCTGGCAGGTGTACTTCGTGACCGACCTGGGCGACGTCCTTCTCCCGGTGGGCTACGCGTCGGCCGAGCCCCGCCCGGTCACCCCCGCCGACCTCGGCTGAGGCTCGGGGGATGGCTCAGCCTCCGTGGAGCCAGCGTCGGGGATGTCGCCCTCGCCGGGCGGACGAACTCGATCGGCGGCGGGCCGCTCCCGCTGGCCGACCCCGTGGAAGAGCAGGACGTAGCCGGCCACCACGGCGACGACGATGAGGACCCGAACCAGCGGCAGGTAACGCTCGGGGTAGACCACCCCTTCGATGTAGTGGTCGATGAAACCGCCGGTGTACCCCTGCTGACCGGCCAGCCGGCGGAAGTGGTTCTCCACGACCGTCAGCGGGCATTCAAGGCCGACGGTTATGCTGACCAGGCCCCAGGCCAGCGAGGGGACGTGCAGCCAGACCAGCCGGGGCCACCGCCACGCCAACAGGCTCCCACCGATCAGGAAGGCCAGGTAGGCCAAGTGGAGGAGCACCACCGCGTCGGCCGTCAGCCGGTACAGCATCCCGAACGACCCTACCCGGCTCCTCGTCGTCCACGACAAGGATACCCGACCACCCGACACCGCCCCCGGGTGCTCCGTCAGACCCCCATGGCCTGCGGCCGCCGTGGTGGTTGAGAATCGCTCGACCATCGGGCGCCGGCCACTCCCGCCGCCGGAGGCGGTCTTGCCTGGATGGCGGCCCGGCGAGCGCAAGCTCGCCCATGTCGCTTCAGTGGAGGTCGGCCGGCTTCGCCGGTCGGCCGGAGCGCCATCTGCTCAACGCCGAACCTCTGGTTCGCCGTTGATTCACCTCTCCCGCTGGTAGCGCCACACGTTTGTCTCCCGGGGCTGGAAGCCCACTCGGCGGTAGAGGCGGTTGGCCGCCTCCCGGGACGGGCGTGAGGTCAGGTCAACGCTGCGGGCGCCGGCAGCGGTGGCCAGGGCCAGGGCATGGCGCAGAAGGGCCTCGCCCACACCCGCCCCCCGGACCTTCTCGTCGACCACCACGTCCTCGATCCATGCCCGCAAGCCGGTGGGGATGCGAAAGCTGGCCAGGGTGAGGCTGCCCACGATCTCACCCCCGCGCTGGCGGGCGACGAACACGGCGGTGGCCGGTGAGGCCACCATCTGGGCCAGCTCGGCCTGCGTCGGGGGCGGCGACGACCGGGAGAGCTGGGGGACCAGGCGCTCGAACGCAGCCACCACCTCAGGGGTCACCTCGGTGACCTCCTCCACCTCCACGCTCAACTGCCGCCGAGCCGGACGATCACTCGACCAACTCGGGCACAGGTTGGGGCGGGGTGGGGCCCACGTAGCGGGCGCTCGGACGGATGATGCGGTTGTCGGCGGCCTGCTCGAGGATGTTGGCGCACCAGCCGATGACCCGGCTGACGGCGAAGGTCGGGGTGAACATCTCGGGAGGGATGCCGCATCGCTCCATGACCACCCCGGCGTAGAACTCCACGTTGGTGTGCAGCTCTCGGCCCGGCTTGAGCTCTTCGAGGACCTCTACGATGGTCCGCTCGACGGTGGTAGCGAACTCTGCCTTGTCGCCACCGAGCCTCTGGGCCAGGCCCCGCAGCAACAGCGATCGGGGGTCGTCGGTCTTGTAGACCCGATGGCCGAAACCCATGATCCGCCCCCCACTGGCGACCGCCTCCCGAATCCAGGCCTCGGCCCGCTCAGGCTCGCCGATGGCATCGAGCATGTCGAGGGCACGGCTGGGAGCGCCTCCGTGAAGCGGCCCTGACAACGCTCCGATGGCACCTACCACCGCCGCCCCGAGATCGGCACCGGTCGATGTGATTACGCGGGCGGTGAAGGTCGAGACGTTGAAGCCGTGGTCGACGGTGGAGATGAGGTACTGCTCCACGGCCCGCGCGTGCGCGGCCTCGGGCACCTCGCCGTTGAGCATCCACAGGTAGTTGGCGGCGTGCGCCAGCTGGGGGTCGGGTTCGACCGGCTCCTGGCCACGGCGCAGCCGGAACAGGGCTGCGGTCAAGGTGGGGACCAGGGCGCACAGCCGCACCGCGTCGTCCCTCAGCTGGCGAGTCGTCACGTCGAGGCTGGGGCGAAAGCCGAAGGTGGCGGCGGTCAGCGACACCGCCGAGCGCAGGGCTTCGAGGGGCTGGAACGTCGGCCCCGTGGCGGCGATGGTCGCCAGCAACGGGCGAAGCTCGTCGGGGAGCGATCGTCGCGTACGGACCTGGTCGACGAAGGCGGTCCGCTGGTTGGCGGTGGGAAGCTCGCCGTCGAAGAGCAGGTACCACACGTCTTCCAAGGTGCGCTTCTCCGCCAGCTCCCGGGCGTCGTACTGGCGGTAGTGGTAGAAGCCCTCCTGGCCCCGGACGTCACCGATCAGCGTGTCGGCCACGATGACCCCGGCCAGCCCCCTGGGGGCCTCGACTTCCCCCGGGTGGAGCATGGGCTGGATCTGGGCGACGCCCATCAGGTCGGGCATCGACACCACACCCACCAGCTCGTCGTCGGCCACCACGGGGATGTGGCGGTAGCCGCGCTCGGCCAGTCGAGCGAAGGCGTCACCAGCCTCGGCACCGGGATCGACGGTGTCGGGTCGCTCGGTCATCCAGTCGGCCGCGGGGGTGCGTGCGGGGTCGGCCCCGGAGGCGGCGAAGCGGACGATGTCGCGCTCAGTGAGGATGCCGAGGGGATGCGCCCCCTCGACCACCACCACGCAGCTCACCCGCTCCTTGTCCATGCGCACCGCCACCTCGGCCATGGTCTCGCCGGGTAGGGCGGTGACGGCCGGAGCCCGCATCAGCTCGCCGACGGTGCGCCGGCGACCCTTCATCGGGTCCGCCCGGGCCGGCTCGGGCAGGGCGGCGTCGGCCCCGGTCGCGTCGTCCTCGGATGTGTCGTGCAAGGGGCTCCTCCGGCTCCGGGGCTATGACTGACTGAGCCTAGGCAGCGCGCACCAGCAGCAGGATCATGGCGAAGTGGCAGGCGCTCGCCGCCACCACCAGGGAGTGCCAAACCTCGTGGTAGCCGAACACTGCCGGTACGGGATCAGGCCGGCGCCGTGACAACACCACCGTGCCCATGGTGTAGAGGATGCCACCGGCCGCAAGCAGGCCGAGGGTCAACGGACGGTAGGCCAACTGAGGGACGATCACCAGCACGGCCCAGCCCAAGACGATGTAGAGGGAGTTGCCCAGCCGCATGGCCTCGAGGCGGAAGAGCTTGAGACCGACGCCGATCAGCGCCCCGATCCACACCACCGACAGGGCCGTCACCCGCCACACCCCATCGAGGGCCACCAGGCAGACCGGGGTGTAGGACCCGGCGATGAGCACGAAGATCATGGAGTGGTCGAGACGACGCAGCCACAGCCGGGCCTCCAGGGTCCGCGCCAGGCGATGGTAGGCGAAGCTGGTGCCGAACAGGCCGGTGAGGCTCAGGGCGTAGACGGTGGCCCCCAGACGGGCCGAGAAAGTGCTCGCCGCCGCCACCATGGCGATGCCGGCGGGGATGGAGATGAAGAACGCGATCTGGTGGAGGCGGCCACGCAGCCGCGGGCGAACCGAGGACAACGCCTCCACCAGTGCTTCAGACGGCCCGCTCACCTGGGCTCAACCTACCAACGCCTCGAAGAACCAGTAACAGTGCCTCCCGCTGGCCCACGCCACCGACGATGCGGCTCAGGGGGCCGGTCGTATCCTTCCGGCTCCTCAATAGCCTCGCCCCTATGGAGCACGTCCACTGGGCCAGCAGGCCCCCGCTTGACCGTCCCGTCGTGATCGCCGCCTTCGAGGGTTGGAACGACGCCGGCGATGCCGCCACCGCCGCCGCCCGGTGGCTGCGTGACCGATGGGCGACGGAGCCCCTGGCCGAGATCGACGCCGAAGAGTTCTTCGACTTCACCAGCACCCGTCCCCGAGTCTCGATCACCGACGAGGAGTCCAGAGAGATCGAGTGGCCGGCCAACGCCCTCACCTTCGGGACCGCCGCCGGCATCGATGCTGTGGTGCTGGTGGGGACCGAGCCCCAACTGCGGTGGCGCACGTTCTGCCGTCAGGTGGTGGACGTGGCCCAAGCCCTGGATTCCCGACTGGTCCTGACCCTGGGCGCCCTGCTGGCCGAGGTTCCCCACACCCGTCCAACCTCGGTGGTGGGCACCGCCGACGACCAGGCCCTCATCGAGGGGATGCACTTGACCCGTTCCACCTATCAAGGTCCGACGGGGATCGTCGGGGTGCTGAGCGATGCCTGCGCTCGGGCCGACCTGCTGGCAGCCTCGCTGTGGGCGGCCGTGCCTGCCTACGTGCCCGGTGCCTCGTCCCCCAAGGCGGCGCTGGCCCTGGTGGAGCGCATCGCCGACCTCTTGGCCGTGCCCATCGTGGCCACCGACCTCGAGATCGCCGCCGCCTACTACGAACGCCAGGTGAGTGAGGTGGTGGCCGACGACGAGGAGATGACTGACTACGTCGCCCAACTCGAGCAGCGCTACGACAGCGACGAGGGGGTGCCCACGGGCTCCCTGGTCGAGGAGGTCGAGCGCTTCCTGCGCGAGGGCCCGTCGGAATGAGCCCGGCTATGGCGAGGTGAAGATGCCGTAGCCGCTCAAGGTCGCGCCTGGGTCGGGGAAGACCTGGCTGAGGGCCGACCGCAGATCGTCGGGGCGGGCAATGGTGAAGGCGTTGGCCGTCACGTACAGGCGCAGGGCACAATCGACCAGCTCCGGGTCGCCGAGGGTGCCCAGCACCTGAGCGCCCTGGACGTAGACGCTGCGGTAGTACGCATCCTGGCGGGTCTCCCAGAACGCCATCGGCTCACCCACCCGCTTGCGCCCGGCAGCAGGGATGGCCCGGGCTCGGACCTCGTCCACTCGGTGCTCGACCTGGGCCTCAGCCCAGGTCGACAGCCCTTCGTCGAGCCAGGGGTCGCGGGCCTGGTCGTTGCCCACCAGCGAGTAGAACCACTGGTGGCCCACCTCGTGGGCGGTGGTTCTCTCGAGTGAACCCGGCCCCTGCATGACGTGGCCGGGATACTCGATGCCGCCCGACAGCCCCGGGGACAGGGCCAGCGTGTAGGTCGGATAGGGGTAGGCGCCGAAGCGCCGGGCGAGGTCCTCCATGGCCTGCACCACCCGCTCGAGGTAGGCGTCGGGATCGTCGTCGAGGTCCTGGTCGACCCCGACCACCACCTCCACGGGACCAGGAGCGTGGGCGACGGCTTTGACGGTGTCGAACCGTCCGATGGAGACGGCAACGTCACGCATGGCCACGGCCTGCCACCGGCCCCCGTCCTGCACTCCGGACGCCAGCACTGACAGACCCGACGGGACGGTCACCGAGTAGGAGAAGTCGGCCACCGGGCTGGTGGTGGCCTCGGCGAAGGCGGAGGTGGGCGCCTCAGTGGCCCATCCCACGCCGGGCTCCCAGGCCAGGATGGGAAAGAACGAACCCAGGCGGATGGAATCCCCCTGGTGGGCCAAGCCGTCGTTGGCAGCGCCCGGCAGGGTCAGGCGCCAGACCAGGGTGGCTTCTATTTCGTCACCGGCGCTCAACGCCGGCTCCAGGGGGACGACCAGGGTGGTCGGGTCGGGCTCCTCGGTGGCTGCGGGAAGGTTGGACCCGAGGAACACCGGGCCGACCTGGATGTGGGCGCCGGCGGCGGCCGGGCGGGGGCCGTTGGGCCACAGCCGGAACACCAGGCGGTCGGTGGTCAGGTCGGGCCGGAAGCGCACGGTCAGGCGTCCGTCCACGACGGCGTCCTCCGGCCGCACTCGCACGTCCATGCTGTAGCGGGGACGGTGGGGATCGGGTGGCGACTGGCCGGGGATGGCAGGGCAGGTGGCGGTCGCCTGCTGGGGCGCACCCAGGAGCAAGGGCGGGGACGTGGTGGGCGCCGGAGTGGGGGCGGGCACCGACCCGGCGACGGGGGCGTCTGTGGCGCCGTCAGTGGCCTCACCGCGCTCTGTCCTTGTGGCTTCATTGGGTCCGTCGCTGGTGCAAGTGGTGGCGACCATCCCCAGAGCGACGACCAGGCTCAGCAGGCGGCGGCGCACCCGGCCATCCTGGCAGTCGGTTGCCACCGGGGTAGCGCGCGAAGCAGCCCTTCTGGTCCCAGGAGCGAGACCATTTCCCGGCGTCTCTGGGGCCAGAAGGCCGGGGGCGAGGGCCAGAAAACCGGAGGCCAAGGGCCGCACGGGGTGGGGTTCGACCGGTTACCGTCTGGCGGTGCCCGGGCTGGTGGCGACGTGCGTGTGGCGGGTCCGGCCCGAGGTGGTCCTCGCCCTCGACCGTCGGTTCGGCGAACCGGTCGATGCCTACGTCAACGGCTCCCAGGTGTGGTTGCGTGACGATGGACCGGGAGGTCTCACCCTCGAGTGGCGGCTGCACCCGGTGGCGGGCTTCGTAGGCCCTGATGGGGTGTCGACTCAAGACCTGTTCCCGGCCGCCGCCCTCGCCCTCGGGACCGACCACGAGGCCGCCAGCCCGTCCTCGACGCCGTTCGCCCACCTGTGGGACGGGCTGGAGGCGTTCAGCGCCTACGGCGAGGAGGTCGAGCCTGCGCCCCTGGCCACCGCCGTCACCACCTCCCTGGGCATCACCCCCGACGCCGCCGGTCTGGTCGACCACCAGGCCGTGGGTGACCGTTGGGAGGCCACCGGCGGCAAGACGTCCATAGTCGAGGCCCTCCTGGCCCAACTCGCCTCTCCCACGTAAGCCAAGCCTCCGGCCGCCGGCCATTCGAAGCCGCCGGAGGCGGCCCCCGTGGATGGCGGCCCGGCGAGCAGCCACGGCGGATTATCGCCGTAAGTGGTACAGAGCTCGCCAAGGAAGTGTTCCTGGCGGAGACCGGCGGGCTCCGCTCGGCGGTCGGAGCACGTTCAGCTCGTCGCCGAACCTCCGGTTCGGTGACGAACATCGTCGAAGACAACGTCAACCGGCTCGCCCCGGATGGCGGCGAAGGCGGGGGGGAGCCACCGACGGGCCCCGGCCAGCGGCGACGGCAAGGCCTCCTCGGCGAACCAGCCCACGTCGGCGCACTCCAGCGGATGTGGGGTCAACTCGCCGCCCACCACCCGGCAGTGGAACACCAGCGAGTACAGGGGGATGCGGGAGAAGCCCAGGCGGAGGCCGTCGAGCACGGCGATGAGGCGCTCGGGGTGGCAGTCGATGCCTGTCTCCTCCCGCACCTCCTTGACCGCCACCTCGGCGGGCGAGTAGCCGATGTCGGCCCAACCCGTGGGATAGAGCCAGACGCCGGAGTCGGCCCGCTGGACCAACAGGATCTCCCCCCGGTCATTGCCGACCACCGCCCCCACTGCGGCTTTGGGGGTTACGTAGCCGGCCACACCGTGGCCGACCGCGCTCATCCACTCCTCGACCAACAACTCGGGGTTGTCCACGCCGCCGGCGGCGATGCGCATCTCGGCCGCCACCTTGAGCACCTCCTCGAAGCGTTCCCTCTCGTAGAGGTTCTCGCTGAAGCCGAGGCCGGTCCTGGCGATGGCGGCCAGGCTCTCACTCCAGCCCAGCAGGTCGTGGAGCGATCCACCTTCGGCCGCCGGCACCGGCTCGAGGTTAGATGGCGACGCCCGTCACTCCTCGGCGGCGGGCTGGGGGCTGCGGGAGGACGGACTGGCCCGGTCCACCGGGGGTGCGACCTCGTCGCCCAGAGCGGGCTGTGAGGCCTCGTCGGCGGCGGCTGGTGCGGCGCCGGAGCCGACGCTGGTCAGCAGCGAGGCCAGCTCCTCCAGGGAGACCTCGGGGGTCGGCGAGTCAGGTCCGCCGACAACGGCGTCGGAGCTGGTGCCGTTCTCCGGTGGCTCGTCCACCGGCCTCGGCTTCGCCGCCGCAGCCCTTGTCGGCTCTCGCTCGTCTACCTCGGGGCTTGCGGCTGCGGGCGGCTGCGGGGTGCCGGTGTCCTCCACCGGCTGATCGACCGCCGCCGTGGATCCGACCGCCGACTCCACCGGGGCGTCCCTCGGCTCGTCGGCGGCGGCCTCGGCCGCGGCCCGGACGGCTGCCGGCGGCGGCTTCTTCTCCGCCTTGTGGATCCCCGCCCGATCGAGCACCTTGGTGTCGACCCCGACCTGGCGCCAGGCGGCGAAGGATATGCCGTTGCGATCGCTGTAGCTGCGGATGACACGTACGAAGTCGCGCTCCAACTGGGCCAGGGGCGGCTGGTTCCCGTTGCCGAGGCGGACCTGTTCGGCATGGAGCTCGATCCGCTCCTGGGTGAGGTGGACCCGGGTCAGGGGATCGGCCGAAATCAGCATCTCGTCGACCTTGGTGATGCGGTTGCCGATGGCGTCGGTGGTGCGCTTCGTGCCCCGTCCCGGCCGGGTCGACTCGATGGCGCTCAGGTAGCGGCGGACGGCTCGAGCCTGATCGGCGGCGACGGCTTTGGACGACCTACCACGACGTTCGTTGGCGGGAGGCGTCTGGCCAGAGGTGTCGTTCATCCCGCCACCCTAGCCAAACAGCGAACCCCCGAACGCGAAGAAGGGGGCGGCCGGAGCCGCCCCCTTCTTCAACCGGCGCTGGTTACGCCGTGGCGCTCTTCCTGCGAAGGAGGGCACCAATGGCGAGCAGCAGCAGCCCAAAGAGAATCTGGACCGCAACCGAGACGCCGGTGACGGCAAGCCCTGCCTGAGCAGGAGCAGTCACCTTGTTGAACACTTCCACGACCTCCACCACCGGAGTGGTGGGAGGGGTCTCAGGAGTGACTTCCTCGGGAGGGGTGACCTCGGGAGGGGTGACCTCGGGAGGGGTCTCGCCCGGAGGGGTCTCGCCAGGAGGCAGGACCTCGGGAGGGGTCTCCTCTTCCCCACACTTGCACGTGGGGAAGTCGGGGAGCTCAGCGCCACCCGAGAGGTTTCCAAAAGCGCCGGCGTCGCCGGTGGTGATGCCACCGAAGCCGTCGGAGTCGTTGGCGGCGTCGCCGGTGTTGTTGGCGACGACCGTGCCCATCACGTCACCGAAGAGCGAGCCCGCGGCTGCGAGCTGGTCGTTGGCGGCGAAGTTGGCCGACAGGTTGCCGAAGGCGGCGTTGTCTCCGGTGCTGGCCGTGGCGGAGCCAAAGTTGACCACGCCGGCGGACTGGTTCACGAGGGTGAACCCACCGAAGCCGTCCACTGCGAAGTCGGCCACTTGGACGACGTCGGTGGCGGAGGTGTTCCCTGCGGCCAAGGCATCACCGGTGGAGATGGTGGCCGAGCCGTCGGAGGTGTTGGTGGCGGCACCCACGTTGCTGGCGACCACGGTGTCCGCGTCCACGTCACCCCTCCGCGAGCCCGCAACAGCGAGCTGGAGGTTGACGGCGGCGTTGGCCGAGAGGTTGCCGAAGGCGGCGTTGTCGCCAGTGTCGGCCGTGGCCTCGCCGAAGTTGTCCACCGTGGTGGACTGATCGACGATGACGAAGCCGGAGCCGTCGATACCCACATCGGCCAGTTGGCCGACGTTGGTGATCGAGGTGTTGCCAATGGCATCGGCGTCACCAGTGTTGATGGTGGCCGTGCCGTCGGAGGTGTTATCTGCAGTGCCGATGTTGCTGGCCACCAGGATGTCGGTTTCGACATCGCCCCTCCGCGAGCCCGCAGCAGCGAGCTGGAGGTTGACGGCGAAGTTGCCCGACAGGTTGCCGATGGCGAGGTTGTCGCCAGTGTCAGCGTCGGCGAAGCCGGCGTTGGTCACGTCGGCCTCTTGGTCGACGATGACGAAGCCGGAGCCGTCGATGTCAGCGTCAGCCAGCTGGCCGACGTTGGTGACTGAGGCGTTCCCTGCGGCAAAGGCGTCACCGGTGGAGATGGTGGCCGAGCCGTCGGAGGTGTTGGTGGCGGCACCCACGTTGCTGGCGACGATGTCGTCAGCGGTCACGTCGCCCCTCCGCGAGCCCGCGGCTGCGAGCTGGAGGCTGACGGCGGCGTTGGCCGAGAGGTTGCCGAAGGCGGCGTTGTCGCCAGTGTCGGCAGTGGCCTCGCCGAAGTTGTCCACCGTGGCGGACTGATCGACGATGACGAAGCCGGAGCCGTCGATACCCACATCGGCCAGTTGGCCGACGTTGGTGATCGAGGTGTTGCCGATGGCGCAGGCATCACCGGTGGTGATGTCAGCGGAGCCGTCGGAATCGTTGGTGGCGGCACCCACGTTGCTGGCAACCACCTTGTCGGCCGTCACGTCACGACGCACCGAGCCCGCCGCAGCGGCCTGGAAGTTTGCGGCGGCGTTGGTCGAGGCGTTGCCGATGGCGACGTTGCCGCCGGTCTCAGCCGTTGCTGAGCCGGAATTGTCCACGTCGGCCGACTGGTCGACGATGGCGAAACCGGAGCCGTCCCCATCGGTGTCGGCCAGCTGGCCGACGTTTGTGAGGGAGGGGTTCCCCGTGGCCACGGCGTCACCGGTGGGGGTGGTGGCCGAGCCGTCGGAGGTGTTGGTGGCGGTGCCCACATTGGAGACCCCCAGGATGTCGG
>JBPCJK010000177.1:0-24871 GCA_051005375.1 Acidimicrobiales bacterium | reverse complement strand
CCCCCCCCCCGACACTTCAAGGGTCGAGGTCGCGGGCCACGAGGTCGGCGAAGGCGACCATGGCCGCCTTGGTCAGCGGCCCCGGAGCGGACGCCAGGAGGCGGCCGTCGACGGCGGCGATGGGCTGGCACTCCCTGGTCGTCGAGGTGAGGAAGGCCTCGTCAGCCTCGGCCAGGGCCGAGACGGGGAGGTCGCCCTCGGCCACGTCGACGAGCTCCAGCACCAGGGACCGGGTCACCCCGGCCAGGCAGCCTGACGACAGCGGGGGCGTCACCAACCTCCCCCCGACGGCGACCACCACGTTGCTGCCGGTGCCCTCGCACAGCTCGCCCCGGGTGTTGGCGAAGATGGCCTCGCCCGCGCCCAGCCGCCGAGCGTGGGCCAGCGCCACCACGTTCTCGGCGTAGGAGGTCGTCTTCACGCCGACCACGGCGCTGCGCTCGTTGCGGGGCCAAGGCACCACGGCCACCTCGACGACGGCGGGGAACGGCTGGGGCGGTGCCACGGCGACGATGAGCGTCGGCTCTGCCGTCCCCCGCCCCGAGCCGAGCGGCGCCGGCCCTGCGGTGACGGTCAACCGCAGCCGGGCATCGGCCAGACCGGCATCGGCCACCACCTCGGCCGCCGCACGCTCCAGCACCGACCGGTCGGGCAGCCCCAGGCCCAGGCCGGCAGCTGAGCACGCCAGCCGGTCGAGGTGCCGGCGCAGGGCGAAAGGCGCCCCCCGAACGACCCTGAGGGTCTCGAACACCCCGTCGCCCACGGTGAGGCCGTGGTCGAAGGCCGACACCACCGCCGCTCTAGGAGCCACCAGGGAACCGTCGACCCAGATTGCCGAGGCGAAGGGCGGATCAGGCACGGCAGCCACATCGACGATGGTAGGAGGCTGCCGCGGCTGGCGCACCGGTGTGGAGGACTACCCTGAGCCCACCATGATCGCGGCCGGTCAAGCGGCGCGCCTGCGGCGAAGCTGGCCGCAGCGCTTCCTCATCACGTTCAACTGCTCGCTCATCGCCGTGTGCGTGCTCGGCGCCAGCCTGGTCGGCTACTCCTACTACCGCTTCGGCAACATCCCCCGGATCTCCCTCGGAGGTGTCCTGAAGGACGACGCTCCCGGTCAGCCCCAGAACTTCCTGCTGGTGGGAAGCGACTCCCGGGCCTTCGTCGACGGCGGCCAGGACGAGCAGTCGTTCGGCAACCAGACCGAGGCCGGCGACGGGCAACGGTCGGACACCATGATCCTGGTGCGCATCGACCCCAAGGCCCAGACCGCGGTCACGCTGTCGTTCCCCCGGGACCTGATCGTCACCGTCGCCGGGACGGGCAAGACCGACCGGATGAACACCGCCCTGCAAGGTGGGCCCGACCGCCTCATCGAGACCATCAAGCGCAACTTCAACATCCCCGTCAACCACTATGTGCAGGTCGACTTCCAGGGGTTCAAGTCGCTGGTCGACGCCGTGGGTGGGGTGAAGCTCTACCTGGAGGCACCGGTGCGTGATCACGACGTCGAGACCGGCGACAACGTCAGCGGGCTCGACATCCAAGAGACCGGCTGCGTCCAGTTGAACGGTGACCAGGCCCTGTCCTACGTCCGCAGCCGCCACTTCCAGCAGCTCGTCGACGGGCGCTGGCAGGGCAGTCTGGACGCCGACCTCGGGCGCATCGATCGCCAGCAGAGCTTCATCCGCACCGCCGTGCGCCAGGCCCTGGGCAAGGGACTGGGCAACCCCAAGAAGCTGTCCGCCCTCATCGGCGTGGCCGAGGACAACGTGACCATCGACGACGGGCTCGAGCCCAACGACATCCTCAAGCTGGCCAAGAGCTTCCAGTCGCTGGAGCCGGGCACGCTGGCGCCGTTGAAGCTCCCGGTGGAAGGCGCCGACTTCGGGGGTGGGACCAACAACGTCGTCAAGGTGGTCGAGGACGAGGCCCAGCCCATCCTCGACGTGTTCCGGGGGGTGGAGGCCCAACAGGACCTGGTCCAGCCTTCAGCGGTGTCGGTCCGGGTCATCAACGGCTCCGGTCGTTCGGGGGAGGCGGCGCTGGTCGGCCAGGGCCTCTCCCAAGCCCGGTTCAACGTGGCCGATCCCGCCACCGGGGCGAAGGTAGCCACGACGACCGTGCGCTACCAGCCCGGTCGGCGGGCCCAGGCCGAGCTCCTGGCCAGCTACGTGGAGCCCGAGCCCACCATCAAGGAAGACCCGACCGTCAAGTCGGTCGACGCCGTGCTCATCACCGGCAGCGACTTCTCCCAGGTGCTGTCCTCAGTCAGGGCCCCCGATGCAACCCCACCGGCATCCGAGGCGCCAGCGCCGGAGGCACCGGCCGTAGACGAATCCCAGCCGGTGGAGCCGACGTGTTGAACCGCCGTCGAAGGGACGGTCGTTGAGCCAGGTCACCCTTCACGAGAGCGACGACCCGGATCACATCGCCGAGCCCTTCCCAACCCCCTCACAGGCGCCGGCAACTGTGCCTGACCCCTCTCGCCGGGAGACCGCCCTGACCGCTGTGGGGTTGACGGCGCTGACGACAGCCTCGCTGGCCCTGCGCATGCGGGGCCTGGGGATCTCGCTGTGGCTCGACGAGGGGCTCTCGGTGGGGATCTCGTCGCACGGCCTGGGCGACATCCCCGGACTGTTGGTCCAGGACGGATCGCCGCCGCTTTACTACATGGTCCTGCACGTCTGGATGGGCCTGTTCGGACGCTCGGAGGAGGCGGTCCGCGCCCTGTCCCTGGTGCTCGTCCTGGCCACCATCCCGGTGGCCTTCTGGGCGGCACGCAGCCTGTTCGGGCGCCGCACGGCATGGATCGCCGCCGTGCTGGCCGCCACCAGCTCCTACCTGACCTTCTACGCCCGAGAGGCGCGCATGTACGCGCTGTTGGTGCTGGTGTGCCTGGTGTGCGTGACCGCCTTCGTGCACGTCTTCGCCCTCGGCCACCGCCGCTGGCTCCCGGGGTTCGCCGTCTCCCTGGCCCTGGCCCTCTACACCCACAACTGGGCGCTGTACCTGGCCCTCGGACTGGGGTTGGCCGTGGTCGTCTGCGCCCGGGCCCGGGCGCCCCGTCAGGTGTTGCGGGATGCCGTCATCGGCTTCGGAGCGACCGGGCTGCTCTACGCCCCCTGGCTCCCCACCCTGCTCTTCCAAGCCGGGCACACCGGGGCGCCGTGGTCGCAGACCCCGGGTGCAGGCGAGCTCGTCGGGGCCCTCCAGTCGGTGCTCGGCGACCGCCGGGTGGGCTTCGCCCTCGTCCTGGTCGGCTTGCCGGCGCTGGTCGCGGTCGGTCGCCGCTGGCGGTCGGGTCCCGGGCTGGCGGTGGTGGCGCTGGTCGTGACGCTGGTCACCTCCGTGGTCCTGGCCTGGGCGTCGTCCCAGCTCAAGCCGGCGTGGGCCGGCCGTTACTTCGGCCTCTTCCTGGCCCCGTTGCTCCTGCTGGTCGCCCTGGGGCTGGCCCGGGAGGGTCGGCGCGGACTGGTCGCGCTCGGCCTCATCGTGGCCCTTTGGACCAACCCGTTGAGCCTGCTGCCAGGGTTCGGGCCCTCCCGGATCCCCCAGAAGAGCAATGTGCGGGCGGCCACGGAGCTGGTGGACGGCGACCTCGAGCCGGGAGACCTGGTGGTCTCCATCCAGTTGGAGCACGCCCCGCTGCTGCGCTACTACCTGGGGTCGGGGCTGCGCTACGCCAACCCCGCTGGTCTGCTGGGCGACCCCTACATGGCTGACTGGCGCGACGGACTGGCCCGGATGCGAGCGGCGACGCCGGCACAGGGCTTGGTCCCCCTGGTCGACGAGCTCCCGACCGGGTCCCACCTGGTCCTGGCCTGCCCTCGGGTGCACACCGAGGAGGACGACCTCGAGTGGTTCCGGCTCATGGAGCGCAACTGCGAGTCGTGGCGCAGAGCGCTCGACGGTGACGGTTCCATGGCCCTGATCGACGGCCCCGTGTCGCCCAGCCCCCGCCGGAGCCCGGGAGCGTCCATCTTCCTGCTGGTCTACGAAAAGTCGTGATTCGCCACCGAACCGGAGGTTCGGCGGCGAGACTGTCGAGCTCCGGTCGACCGGCGGAGCCGGTCCACCTCCGCCCTGGAAACTCCCTGGCGAGCGTCCGCTCGCCGGGCCGCCATCCAGATGCAGCCGCCTGCGGCGGCAAGCATGGCCGGCGGTCCTTGGTTGCGCTCGCCTGGGCCGCCGTCCAGGGGCGGCCGCCTTCGGCGGCGGGGGTGACCGGGGACCCAGAGCGGCCGTCGGTGCCCGCCGTGGCCGGCGGCCGCGCCCAGGAGCTGATCGGGCTGCTGGCACTCACCGTCGGATCGGCGCTGTTGCGCCTGGAGGGTGGGGGCATCTCGCTCTGGCTGGACGAGGCGCTGTCGGTGGGCATCGCCTCCCATGAGGTCACCGAGATCCCGGCTGTGCTCGTCCAGGACGCCTCGCCGCCGCTGTACTACCTGCTCCTGCACGTGTGGATGGCCGTCTTCGGGACGTCCGAGGTGGCAGTGCGGTCATTGTCGCTGGTTTTCGCCGTGGCCATGGTCCCCCTGGCCTACTGGGCCGGGCGCAGCCTCTTCGGCCGGCGGGTCGGCTGGGTGGCGGCGGCGCTGGCGGCCACCAGCCCCTACCTCAACACCTACGCCGAAGAGGCCCGCATGTACACGCTGGTGGCGCTCCTGGCTCTGGTATGCGTCACCGCGTTCCTGCACGCCTTCTGCTTCGGCCACCGGCGCTGGCTCCCGGCGTTCGTGGTCGGCCTGACACTGCTAGTCTACACCCACAACTGGGGGTTGCTCCTGGCGGCGGCAAGCGGCTTGGCAGCGGTGGTGGTGGCCGTCCTGGCCAGGGGTGCCGCCCGCCGCCAGGTCCTGCGCGACATCGTGGTCTGCTTCGGTGCCGTGGCCGCGCTCTACGTCCCCTGGTTGCCGACCCTGCTGGCCCAGGTCCGGCACAACGCACCTCCCTGGTCACCGGTCCCGGTGTTGCGGGAGGCGGTGTCGGCGCTGGGGTCGGTGCTGGGTGACGAGCGTTCGCTGGTGGCGCTGGTGGTGGCCGCTGCGGTGCCCATGCTCGCCCTCCTGCGCAGGCGGAACACGGCCGAGGGGGCCTCGGCCCTGGCCCTGAGCGTCATCCTCGGTGCCAGTGTGGCCATGGCCTGGGTGGCCTCGCAGCTCGGGCTGGGGTGGTCGCCGCGCTACTTCGGCATCTTCCTGGCCCCGCTGGTGCTCATCGCTGCGCTCGGCCTGAGCCGGGCGGGAACGGCCGGCCTGGTGGCGTTGGCCCTCATCGTGGCCTTCTGGACCCAGCCCCTGGGGCGGATCACCGGGCTCAGGGCGACGGTGAGCGACAGCGAGAAGAGCAACGTGCGCCAGGTGGCGACGGCGATGGGCCCGTTGGCCCGGCCCGGTGACCTCATGGTCTCCGCCCAGATGGAACAGGTGCCGGCGTTGCGCTACTACTTCGGGCCGGAACTTCGCTACGCCACGCCCATCGGGGCGGTCCCCGATCCCGAGGTGGTCGACTGGCGCGACGGCCTGTCCCGCATGGAGGCGGCCACCCCTGCCGTGGGCCTGGCCCCCCTGGTCCACGCCCTCCCGCCGGGCCACCGGGTGTTCCTGGCCTGTCCCCGCATCTCCACCACCGAGGACGACCTCGAGTGGGACCAGGTCATGGACCGCCACTGCCAGTCATGGCGCGCCGCCCTGGACCAGGACCCGGGGATGAAGCTGGTGCAGGACCGCTTCCCGCCGCCCGCGGAAGGGGAGCTGGGCACGTCGGTGATCGTGTTCGTCTACCAGAAGGTGTCGTAGCCTCGGGACGTGCCTCCCACCTCGACCACGTCCAGCGCCGCCCGTGTGGCCGTCGTCGGCACCGGCTACGTCGGGCTGACCACCGGTGCCTACCTGGCCCACCTCGGGCACCGGGTCATCTGCGCCGACGTGGTCGCCGACAAGGTGGAGCGCCTCAACCGGGGCGAGCTGCCCATCCTCGAGGCCGGGCTGGACGAGTTGGTGGGCGAGGGCCTCCGGGCCGGCCGGTTGTCCTTCGTGCTCGGGGCCGCCCTCGCCGTGGCCGACGCCCATTTCGTGTTCCTGTGCGTGCCCACCCCCCAGGGCGCCGACGGAGCCGCCGACCTCAGCTACATCCGCCAGGCCGCAGCCGAGATCGCCCCCGTGCTCCCGGTGGAGTGCATCGTGATCAACAAGTCCACGGTGCCGGTGGGCTCCACCCGGGTGGTCGAGGAGGCCATCGGCCGCGACGACATCTTCGTGGTCTCCAACCCCGAGTTCCTACGGGAGGGCTCGGCCGTGCACGACTGCCTCAACCCCGACCGAATCGTCATCGGCAGCCACGACCAGGCCGCCAGCATGCGGGTGGCAGGGCTCTACGAGCAGCTGCGGGCGCCCCTGGTCATCACCGACCCGGCGTCGGCCGAGACCATCAAGTACGCCTCCAACGCCTTCCTGGCCACCAAGGTGAGCTTCGTCAACGCTCTGGCTCACGTGTGCGAGGCGGTGGGGGCCGACGTCGGCGAGGTGGTCCTCGGCATGGGCCACGACCCCCGCATCGGCTTCCAGTTCCTCAAGCCCGGCCCGGGCTGGGGTGGGAGTTGCTTCCCCAAAGACACGCGGGCCATGGTGCGCATCGCCGACGACGCCGGCTACGACTTCAGTCTGCTGCGGGGGGTCATCGCCGTCAACGAGGAGCAGTACGAGCGCATGGCCGACAAGGTGGAGGCCGTGGCCGGCGGCTCACTCCACGACTGCGTGGTCGCCGCCTGGGGGCTGACCTTCAAGGCCCGCACCGACGACCTGCGCAACTCGCCCGCCATCGAGGTCGTCCACCGCCTGCAGGCGCGCGGAGCCCGGGTGCAGGCCTACGACCCGGCGGTGCCCGCCGCCACCGACCTCGGCGACGCCTCGCCGCTGGCCGGCATCGAGCTGGGCGCCGACGCCTACGCCCCCTGCACCGGAGCAGACGTGCTGGTGGTGCTCACCGAGTGGGACGAATTCCGCTGGCTCGACCTGGCCAAGGTGGCCGGGCTCATGGGCGCCCTGCGCATCGTCGACACCCGCAACCTGCTCGAGCCCGCCGCCGTCCGCCGCCACGGCTTCGCCTACCACGGCCTCGGGCGGGCGTGACCCTGCCTGGACGTCGGGTCGTGGTCACCGGGGGGGCCGGGTTCCTCGGCTCCCACCTGTGCGACACCCTGCTGGCCCGGGGTGACGAGGTGGTGGCCATCGACAACCTGTCCACCGGGAGCCTGGGCAACCTCGAGCACCTCTTCGGCAACGACCGCTTCACCTTCGTCCGCCACGACGTGAGCACCTACGTGTGGGTGCCCGGGCCAGTCGACGCCGTGCTCCACTTCGCCAGCCCGGCCTCGCCCATCGACTACCTGCACCTGCCCATCCAGACCCTCAAGGTCGGCAGCCTGGGCACCCACAACACCCTGGGCCTGGCCAAGGACAAGGGTGCCCGCTACCTGTTGGCGTCCACCAGCGAGGTCTACGGCGACCCCCAGGTCCATCCCCAACCCGAGACCTACTGGGGCCACGTCAACCCGGTCGGGCCCCGCGGCGTCTACGACGAGGCCAAGCGCTTTGCTGAGGCCATGTCCATGGCCTACCACCGGGCCCACGGCGTCGAGGTGCGCATCGCCCGCATCTTCAACAGCTACGGGCCCCGGTTGAGGCCTGGCGACGGCAGGGTGGTGTCGAATTTCCTGGTCCAGGCCCTCCGGGGGGAGGCGCTCACCATCTATGGCGACGGGAGCCAGACCCGCAGCTTCTGCTACGTCGCCGACGAGGTCCGGGGGCTGCTGGCCCTGCTCGACGCCGAGGAGGTCGGCCCCGTCAACGTGGGCAACCCGGCTGAGCACACGGTGCGGGAACTGGCCGAGATCGTGCTCGAGGTGACCGGTTCCACCTCGGCGCTGGTGTGCGAGCCGCTGCCGGTCGACGACCCCACCCGGCGCCGCCCCGACATCAGCCTGGCCCGACGCCTGTTCGGCTGGGAGCCCACCGTCGAGCTGCGGGAAGGGCTGGCCCGCACCGCCTCCTGGCTGGCCTCAGTGGAACGGCGATGACCACCACCGGCGGCGGTGGTGACGGAGGCGGCGATGGAGGTGGCGGCGTGGTGGGGGACGTGGCCGCCGTGGTCGTCAGCTACAACGTGAGCGACCTGGTGTTGGCCTGCATCGCCAGCCTGCGCGACGACGGGATCGAGCGGGTGGTGGTGGTCGACAACGCCTCGACCGACGGCTCGGCCGATGCCGTCCGCAGCCACGAGCCCGAGGTCGAGGTCCTGGCCCTGCCCCGCAACCTCGGTTTTGGCGCCGCTGCCAACCGGGGCGTCGCCCGCACCTCGTCTCGCTACGTGGCCATCATGAACCCCGACGTGGTGGTCGAGCCGGGATCGACCAAGGCCCTGGTCGACGCCTTGGAGGGCGACCCTGGGCTGGCCCTGGTCGGTCCCCGGGTGGAGACGCCCGAGGGCGCCCTCTACCCCTCGGCCCGCACCTTCCCGGCCCTCACCGACGCCGCCGGCCACGCCTTTTTTCACTTCGTGTGGCCCGACAACCCCTTCAGCCGGCGCTATCGGATGCTCGACTGGGACCACGCCGCCGCCGCCGACGTCGACTGGGTGGCCGGTACCTACCTCCTGGCCCGTCGGCGAGCGTGGGACGAGGTCGGAGGCTTCGACGAGGCCTTCTTCATGTACCTGGAGGACGTCGACGTGTGTTGGCGGCTGGGCCAGGCCGGGTGGCGGACCGGGTACGAACCCGGCGCCCGGGTCACCCACGCCATCGGGCGCTCCACCGACCAGACGCCCTACCGGATGATCGCTGCCCACCACCGCTCTCTGCTGCGCTACGCGGCCAAGACCACCACCGGCCAGCGCCGCCTGCTGCTGCCCCTCATCGCCCTGGCCCTGGTCGTGCGCACGGTCCTGGCCTGGGCCCAGCGGGCGGCCCGGGGCCGTCCCCACGCCTCCCTGGCCCGGTAGCCCACCATCCACGGTCCCGAGCCCCCCAGCGGGGGCAGGCCCGGTAGAGTCGGCGAGCTATGGGTCGGGCGTCGTCGAACAAGAAGGTGGCACGGGCGGCTCGGGCGGCGGGGCGGACCAAGTCGTCACGGAACCTGGTGTGGCCCCTGGCCCTGGTGGCGGTGGTGGCCCTGGGCTCGGCGTTGATCTTCATCTCCCTCCCCCAGAAGGCCGAGGCGTCACCCCCCATCCTGGGCGACCACTGGCACGCCGCCTACGCGGTCTACGTCTGCGGAGAGTTCCAGCCCCCGCTGGGCGACATCAAGACCGACACCAGCGGCATCCACTCCCACAAGGACGGCCTCATCCACATCCACCCCTTCACCGCCCGCTACACCGGGGACGGCGCCAACCTGGGCACCTTCGGCGACACCGTGGGCATGAAGCTGGACGACGACGCCCTGACCGTCCCCGGTCGCCCCACCTTCAAGAACGGCGACGACTGCGGCGGCAAACCCGGGAAGGTCCAGGTCAAGGTGTGGGACATCACCGACCAGGAGGGGCGCCTGCTCAAGGATGACCTCGCCGCCTACGCCCCCAAGGAGGGCGACCTGGTGACCATCGGCTTCATCCCAGCGGGAACCGACCTGCCCCAGCCGCCCTCGGCCGGCACCGTCCCCGCCGACGTCCAGGGCGCCACCCCGCCCGGACAGGCGCCGGCGACCACGACGGCTCCGGCAGAGGGCTCGACCACCGTGCCCACACCGGCTCCTGGGGGAGCCGACGGCTCTACGACCTCGGTGCCCGCCGACGCCGGTGGCCCCAGCAACAGCTCCACGGCGCCCCCGACCACCGCCGGCGGCACGAACACCAGCACCACTTCCCCGCCTCCGTGAGGGCCGTCGTCCTCGTCGGCGGCCTGGGCACCCGCCTGCGCCCCCTCACACTGCGCACGCCCAAGCAGATGCTCCCGGTGGCGGGGCGGCCCATGATCGAGCGAGTGGTGGCCCATCTGGCCGAGCACGGGGTGGACGAGGTCGTCCTCTCGCTCGGCTTCAAGCCCGACGCCTTCACCGGCGCCTATCCCGACGCCACCTGCGCCGGCGTGCGGCTCGTCTATGCCGTCGAGCCGGAGCCCCTCGGCACCGCCGGGGCCATCCGCTTCGCCGCCAACGAGGCGGGGGTGGACGAGCGCTTCCTGGTGGTAAACGGCGACGTGCTCACCGACCTCGACGTCTCCGCCCTGGTGTCGTTCCACGACCAGGCCCACGAGCGGGCCGGGGCCGAGGCCACCATCGCCCTCGTCGCCGTCGACGATCCCTCCTCCTTCGGCGTGGTCACCACCGACGGCGAGGGCAGGGTGGCGGCCTTCGTGGAGAAGCCAGCCCCCGGCGACGTCGGCTCCAACTCCATCAACGCCGGCTACTACGTGCTCGAGCCCCACGCGCTGGAGCGCATCCCCGCCGGCGAGAGGGTCAGCATCGAGCGGGAGACCTTCCCGGCCATGGTCGCCGAGGGGGTGGTGTGGGCCCCCAGCCAGGAGGCCTGGTGGATCGACGTCGGCACCCCCGAGCGCTACCTCCAGGCCTCACTGGACCTGATCGACCGCCAGCCCGGCGAGGCCAACGCCATCAGCCGCAACGCCATCAGCGACATCGCCCTGGTGGCCTCCAACGCCGTGGTCACCCGGTCGGCCGTCGGCCCCGGAGCTCGCATCGGGCGGGGGGCCAAGGTGGAGGACTCGGTGGTGTTCTCCCGGGCGATCGTGGGCAACGGGGCGGTGGTGAAGGGGTCCATCCTCGGCGCCTCCGTCGTGGTCGGCGCCGGCGCCGTGGTCCGTGACCTCTCGGTGCTGGGCAACGACGTCGAGATCGACGACGGCGCCGAGCTGGTCGGGGCCACGTTGCCCGATCCCCAGACCTGGCCCTGATGGCCCCCGGCCGGGCGGACCCCAGGGCAGGTGAGAGGGTGAAGGTGCTGGTGACCGGCGGAGCCGGCTTCATCGGCTCCACCCTGGTCGACCGGCTGCTGGCCGAGGGTCACGCCGTCGATGTCGTCGACGACCTGTCGACGGGGTCATTGGCCAACCTGGCCGAGGCCCGGTCCGACCGCACCAACGAGCTGCGGGTCCACCAGGTCGACATCCGCTCGCCCGAGGTGGTCGACCTGATCGCCCGCCGAGCGCCCGAGGTGGTGTTCCACCTCGCCGCCCAGGCCGACGTGCGGGTGTCGGTGGCCCGACCCGCCTTTGACGCCGAGATCAACGTGGTCGGCAGCCTCAACGTGTTGGAGGGGGCCCGGGCGGCGGGGTCGCGCAAGGTGGTGTTCGCTTCCAGCGGGGGGACCATCTACGGCGATCCTGACCCCTCCGACCTGCCCGTGACCGAGGCCCATCCCCAGCAGCCGGTGTCACCCTACGGGGTGGCCAAGAAGGCGGTGGGCGACTACCTCTACGCCTACCGGGTGCTCCACGACGTCGAGTTCACCGCCCTGGCCCTGGCCAACGTCTACGGCCCCCGCCAGGACCCCCACGGCGAGGCCGGGGTGGTGGCCATATTCGCCGGGCGGCTCCTGGCCGGGGAGGCCTGCACCATCTTCGGCGACGGGCGCCAGACCCGTGACTTCGTCTACGTAGACGACGTGGTCGACGCCTTCGTGCGAGCCGCCGAGCGAGGCAGCGGGGTGCTGTGCAACATCGGCACCGCCACCGAGACCTCTGTTCTGCGGCTGTACCAGGTCATGGCCACCGCCGCACGGAAACCCGAGGTGCCGGCCGCCTTCGCCCCTGCCCGCCCGGGTGAGCTGGCCCGCTCCGCCCTCGACCCGACCCGGGCCCGGCTCCACCTGGGGTGGACGCCGTGGACCACCCTGGAGCAGGGGTGCGAGTCCGTCCTGCGCTGGTTCGCCGACCGGTAGCCGACGACTCAGCCCCCGCCTTTGACGAGGAGGAGGCCCTCGAAGGGGATGATGTAGCTCCCTGAGGAGGGCGGGACCTCGGTGACCACGTCGAGTTGGTCGTCCTGGAGCAGCATGGCCTTGATCTCGTCGCAGCGGTCGTTGGCGAGCTGCTTGTACTCGACGACATCGGCGGTGAGATCGATCCGGGGGCACATCATGAGCACGTGTCCGCCCGGGGGAACGGCGTCGATCAGAGGGGGCAGGGCCACGCTGGGCTGGCTGTTGCGCATGCGCTCCAGACCGTTGCGCCAGTCGGTGACGTAGTCGGCCGCCACCAAGCCGTCAGCCCCGGCGTAGCGCAGGCCCGGTGGGAGGTAGTAGGCGAGCTCGGGCACCTCGGCGTAGTCGGTGGAGATCACCAGATCGTCGGGCTGTAGGTCCCCGGCGACCTCCTCGGCCACCGCTTTGGCGTTGCTCTTCTGCTCCAGTGGCACCTTCACCCCGATGGGAGCGGTGAGCAGGGCGGTGACGGCGAGGGCGGCCACGGCCAGGCTCCCGCCCCGGGCCAGGCCCACGGCCAGCACCAGCAGGATTGGGGGGACGACGATGGCCAGGTAGCGATAGCCCCACACCCCGGTGGCGTAGCCGCCGGCGAGCACGACCACGGGGATGACCAGCAGGGAGATGACGGCCACGGCCTGGCGCCCGGACCGGTGCCTCAGGATGCCGAAGAGCACGGCTGCAGATCCCACCCCGAGTGCCACCACCACCTCCCGACCACCGACCAGGTCGGCCACGTCTTCGCGCACCACCAACAGCGTCGCACGCTGCGCCCACGGGTTGGGGTTGCTGGCTCGCTGGTAGACCAGGGTGGGCAGCCAGGGGAGGTACAGGAGGCCAGCCCCGCCGAAGGCCAGGGCGGCGTCGGTGAGCGTTCGTCGTCGGTCATGGCCGAGGACGGCGCAGGCCAGCGCTGCCGCCCCGGTGCCCACGGCGAGGAAGATCCCCCAGTTGTGGGTGTAGAGCACCAGGGTGAGCAGGACGGCGAAGGCTGGGAGGAAGCGCCGGTGGCCGAAGACGAAGGCGTGGAGGAAGGTGGCCGTGGTGAGCAGGGCCAGGAGCACGACCAGGGAGTACATCCGGGTCTCGTTGGAGTAGTAGGCCAGGAACGGGCTGAGGGCGACCAGGGCGGCGAAGACCCACCCCGTACGCCTCCCGAACAGGCTCCAACCCGCCCACAGTGCGGCGGGGACGGCGGCCAACGAGAAGATCAGCGAGAGGGTGTGGGTCGCCGCCTCCGAGGACCCGAACAGCGACGTCCACCCGTGCAGCAACAGGTAGTACAGGGGCGGGGAGCCGTCCATGCGCAATAGCTCGGGAATGCTGCCCAGCGGTCGGGAGGCGATCCCCACGGAGATGGCCTCGTCCATCCAGTACCAGGTGGAGCGGCCCCGGCCCCACAGGAAGGCCAACGCCAAGATGAGACCGGCAAGGGCCGCCGCGTCACCGGCGAGGACCTCGCCCCTCAGCCGACGGCGCCACCATGGCGCCGGGGCGAGGGCGACGGGGATGAGGGACGTCGCCGGCCCGGAGTCCGCGGCACGGAGCTCAGTGAGCGTCGTTGCCAACTCGGCCCGGTCTGTCACGCGCTGGCACGCTCCTGTTCATCCCGGTCCGCCACACGCGGACGTTCCACCCGCTTGTCGTGATCCCATCCCAGACGCCCGGCACCGGACGGCACGCCGTAGAGTACCGCAGGGCTACCGGGTCTACACGGCAGGGCGGCCAGGGCGGCAAGGCCTGCTCCGCCGATACGGCTACCGTCGACGCCGGTGATGCACGACATGGTCTCCCCGTTCGACAGCGGCGCAGTAGGCGCGGGGGCCGGGCGGTCGATGGCCGGCAGATGACCAGCGTGCTGATCACCGGAGGCGCCGGTTTCTTCGGTGAGGTGCTCAAGCGTCGGTTGCTCGACGACGGCTTCGACTGTGTGAGCGTCGACCTGGAGCCCGACCCCACCGCCCACCCGCGGCTGCGCTCGGTCCGGGGCGACATCCGCGACCGCGATCTGCTCGACGGGCTGTTCTCCGAGCACCGGTTCGCAGCGGTCTTCCACTGCGCCGCCATCCTGGCCCACGCCGTGGCGGACAAGGACTTCCTGTGGAGCTCCAATGTCGACGGCACTGCCATCCTCGCCCGGGTGACGGCGGCCCATGGCGTGCACAGGTTGGTGTTCGTCTCCTCCAACTGCCTCTGGGGCGAGCGCTTCGACCGGGCCGTGACCGAACAGGATGAGCCTCGGCCGGTCGAGATCTACGGCCGCTCGAAGTGGGAGGCGGAGAAGATCTTTCAACGCCACCACGCCGACTTCGACTCGGTCATCCTGCGCAGCCCCACCATCATCGACACCGGGCGCCTTGGGCTCCTCGCCATCCTCTTCGACTTCATAAGGGAAGGTCGGCGGGTTTGGGTGGTGGGCGCGGGTTCGAACCGCTACCAGTTCGTCTACGCCCCTGACCTGGCCGACGCCTGCGTGCGGGCCCTGGGGGCAACGGGCTCGGCCACCTACAACGTCGGCTCAGACAACGTCAAGACGCTGCGGGAGGTCTACGAGCACGTCATCACCAGGGCCGGCACCGCGGCTCGTGTGGCCTCGCTGCCCAAGGCCCTCACCGTCGCCGCCATGCGCGCCGCCAGCGCCCTGCATGTGTCCCCCTTGGGCCCCTACCACTGGCGGATGATCGCCGAGGACTTCATGTTCGACACCTCCAAGATCAAAGCGGACCTTGGCTGGAGCCCGACCCTGACCAACGAGGAGATGCTGGCCGAGGCCTACAAGGGCTACGAGCGTGACTACGAGGAGATCCACCGCCGTAGCGACGTCTCCGCCCACCGCCAGCCGGCGAAGATGGGCGCCATCCGCTTGTTGAAGTGGCTCTCCTGAGGGAGGACGCCCAGCACGGGGCGGCCGGCTCAGCCGACGGCGACAGGCGTTCAGCAGCCCGCAGCTTTTCCTGGCGGCTCGGCGCCGTCCTCGTGGCGACCGGCTTCGTCATCTCCCGGGTGATCCTCAACCTCGCCGGCGTGCAGTTCGACCCTCGACCTCTCGACGACGGCTTCCAACTGCTCGAGTTGGCGCAGCTCCGGGGCAACCTGTTCGAGAGCCTGACCCACCTGCACTCCCAGCCCCCGCTGTTCAACCTGGCCATCGGCCTGGGACTGCGGGCGCCGTCGTCGCTGCAGGTCCCCCTGTTCCACGTCGCCTACGTGGGCCTGGGCCTGGCCCTGGCCCTGGCCCTGTACGCCGTGCTGCGGCGTCTCGGAGCCAGTGGCGGCGTAGCCGTGGCCGTCACCTTGGTGTTTTCGGTCAGCCCGTCGGTGTTCCTGTTCGAGAACTGGCTCCACTACGACTACCCCGTCACCCTGTTGCTGGTGCTGGCGGTGCTCGCCCTGCAGCGCTACGAGGACGGCCACCGCCTGGGCGATGCCACCCTCTTCCTCGGCGTGCTGGCGGGACTGGCCTTGACCAGGAGCCTCTTCCACCTGCTGTGGCTGGCGGCGTGGGCGGTGGTCCTGGTGCTCCATCGGCGCCGGGCCGACTGGAAGAAGGTGGTGGTCGTCTCCGCCGTCCCGTTGGTGGCCGTGGTGGCGGTCTACGCCAACATCATGGCCGTGGCCGGCACCTTCGGCTCGAGCACCTCCATGGGCATCAGCCTGGCCAAGATCACCACCTTCCAGCTCAGCCGGGACGAACGTGCTGCGTTGGTGGCCCAGGGTGAGCTCTCCCCGCTGGCCCTGGTCGACCCCCTGAGCCCGGTGGCCAGCTACCGGGGGGTCATCCCTCCGCCGGCGCCCACGGGAGTGGCCGTGCTCGATGACGAGGTAAAGGCCGTGGCTGACGGGAGCACGCGGGTGAACTACAACAACCTGGTCTACGCCGAGGCGTCCAACCGCTACATGGCCGACGTCCGCCGGTCCCTCCGCCTGCGCCCCCGGGCCTACCTCCAGGGCATGGCCACCGCCTACGACATCTACTTCCGCCCCTCCAGCGACTTCTTCAACCTGGTCGAGAACCGCCAACGGGTGTCGGCCTACGTGCACCTCTACAACTTCGTCGTCTACGGGGTGGTCCAGGGCGGACAGGCCAACACCGCGTTCCCGGATGCGGCGGTCCAGTACCGCCAGGGACCGGGCCGCACCGCCTGGCTGGTGGTGGTGGGTTACGCCCTGGCCATCCTCGGCGGAGCCTGGGCCTTGGGGCGGCGGGGATGGCGGGGATGGCGGGGTCGACGGAGACGCCTGGGCCCGCCAACGGGCCCTCCGTCGCTGGTGCTGGCCTTTCTTTGGTCCACCGTCGTGTACGTGACGGTGGTGGCCGACACCTTGGAGGTGGGCGAGAACGACCGCTTCCGGCTCTACACCGAACCACTGGTGGTGGCCCTCCTCGTGGCCCTCGTCGTTGGCTGGAGGGTGCGGCGGCGGGCCGAGCCGGCCACCTGAACGAGCCCGGCTCGGAGAGCGACACCCCCGCCCCCCCACCCCATTCTGGCCCCAGGAACGCGGGGATTTGATCTCGCTCCTGGGGCCAGAACGGTGGGCGTAGGGACGACGGCTACGCTGCCCACCGGTGACACCCGTGCTCCCCTCGACGCCGGCGTTCACCGGCGTCACCGTAATCCTGCCCGTGGTCACCGAGACCGACTCCCTGGATCAGACGGTGCGGGTCCTGCGTGAGACCAGCGATGCTGATATCGCCGAGGTACTGGTGGTGGTCTGCGACCGGACCACCCCTGAGAGCCTTGTGCGGTGCAAGGCGCTGGAGGCAGAGTTCGGCGAGCGTCTGCGCATCCACAACCAGCAACTGCCCTTCCTCGGGGGGGCCATGCGGGAGGCCTTCGAGATGGCCACGGCCAGCCACGTCATCATGATGGCCACCGACCTGGAGACCGATCCCGCCCTCGTCCCGGTCTTCATCGAAGTGGCCAAACGTCGACCCGAGGTCGTGGTCACCGCCTCCCGCTGGGCGTCCGGAGGTGGCTTCTCCGGCTACGGCCCCGTTCGGGTGGGCCTCAACTGGGTCTTCCAGCACCTCACCTCCGTCATCTACCGGACGCACCTGACCGACGCCACCTTCGGCTACCGCTTGTTCCCGACCGCTCTGGTGCAGGCCATCGCCTGGGAGGGCTTGCGCCACGAGTTCCTGCTCGAGACCGTGCTCAAGCCCCTTCGACTCGGCGTCGAGGTCGTCGAGGTGCCCACCCAGTGGACGCCGCGGCCCGACGGGGAGTCGCAGAACTCCCTGGCCTTCCAGGTTCGATACATCCGCACCCTGGCCGTCGACCGCTTCGTCCCGGAGTCGAGCCTGCTGCGGGAAACGTCCCCGGGCGGTGGTGCGGCGTGAGCGGCGTCATCGTGACCACCACCATCAACCCACCCACCACCGCCGTCCGGCTCTTCGACGCCCTTCCCGACTGGCACCTGGTGGTCATCGGCGATCGCAAGACGCCCGACGACTACTCACTCGACAACGGCACCTACCTCGGCCCTGACGACCAGGAGAAGATCGACAAGGAGCTTTCCGACCTCATCGGCTGGAACTGCATCCAGCGCCGCAACTTCGGCTTCCTGGTGGCCGCCGAGATGGGCGCCCAGACCGTCGCCGTGGTCGACGACGACAACATCCCCTTCGAGGGTTGGGGCACTGACCTGTTCGTGGGGGGGTCGGTCGAGGCCAACGTCTACTCCAGCGACCTGCCCGCCTTCGACCCCGTGGGCGCCACCAACTACCCGCAGCTCTGGCACCGCGGCTACCCCCTCCAGCTCCTACCCCGGCGCGACTACTCCACCTCCACCCGCCAGACGGTGGCTGTCGACGTCCAGGCCGACTTCTGGAACGGCGATCCCGACATCGACGCCATTTGTCGGATGCAGTTCGCGCCGGAGTGCACCTTCGACGACAGTGCCTTCCCCATCGCCGCTGACGTGGTCAGCCCCTTCAACTCCCAGAACACCTTCCTGGCGCCGCAGTGGTTGAAGGACTACTTCCTCTTCCCCCACGTCGGGCGCATGGACGACATCTGGGCCGCCTACCACCTCCAGGCCCAGGGGGCCAGGGTGGTGTTCGGGAAGCCCTCGGTGGTCCAGGAGCGCAACCCTCACGACCCCCTGGTGGACATGAAGAAGGAGTACATCGGCTACGAGAGCAACCTGGCCATCGTCGAGTCGATCAAGGACGACCCCGACGCCGTGCTCGGCTTTCTCCCCATGGAGACGGTGGCCGCCTTCGAGCGCTACCAGACCCACTTCTAGCAAGTCGTCGGCTAGCAAGTCGTCGGCGAACCTAGAGCACCGGTTCTGGCGCTCCCTTGGCCATCTGGTCCCAGATCCAGGCGTAGGTCTTCTCCAGGCCCACCTGCAGGGTCACCGAGGGCTCCCAGTCGAGGTACTTGTTGATGAGGGTGTTGTCGCTGTTGCGGCCCCGCACGCCCTGGGGGGCGTCGAGCTGGTAGTGGCGCTCCAGCTTCACGCCGGCGATGCCCTCGGCGATGTCGACGAGCTGGTTGATGGTCACCAGCTCAGCGCTTCCCAGGTTGATGGGCTCGAGGATGTCGCTGGCCATGATCTGCTGGGTGCCCCACAGGCAGTCGCTGATGTACATGAAGCTGCGGGTCTGCTGCCCGTCTCCCCAGATGTCGATCTGGTCGTGACCCCCCAGCTTGGCCTGGATCACCTTGCGGCACACCGCCGCCGGCGCCTTCTCCCGGCCACCGTCGTAGGTGCCGTGCTCGCCGTAGACGTTGTGGTAGCGGGCCGAGCGGGTCACCAGGCCGAAGTCCTCCCGGAAGTGCCGGCACATCCGCTCACTGAAGAGCTTCTCCCAGCCGTAGCCGTCCTCGGGCATGGCCGGGTAGGCGTCTCCCTCGCTCAGTGCGGTCACGTCGGGGGAAACCTGCTTGTCGGCGGCGTAGACGCAGGCCGAGGAGGAGTAGAAGAACCGCTCCAGGTCGGCCTCACGGGCGGCCATGAGCAGGTGGGTGTTGATGAGCACCGAGAGCATGCACAGCGCCTTGTTGCTCTCGATGAAGCCCATGCCACCCATGTTGGCGGCCAGGTTGTAGACCTGGCTGGCGCCCCGGAGGGCCGCTCGGCAGGCTTCGATCTCCTGAAGGTCGAGGACCTGGTTGTCGACGCCTTCGTGGACCTGGTACCACTCGGCCAGCGGTTTGGCGTCTACTGAGCGAACGGGCCGTCCCTGTTGCAACAGGTCGGCGACCAGGTGGCCGCCTATGAAGCCTCCGCCTCCGGCGACGACAACGAGCTCCTCGGTCATTCGGGTCCTCTCCGGGTTGTGCGCTCTACAGGTTTGCCTGCGGGGCTGTCCCCGTCCGAGGATGCTAGACGCGAACAATCGGCGTCAGCACCGGGCAGGTCGTCGGAGGCGACCGTTCCTGGGCGCGCTCGCCGGCGTCGCACCTCGATGACCAGGAGGACGAGGAGCACCAACACCAGCGGGTCGGAGTAGAGCCGGAAGCGGTTGTTCTCGCCCACCTCCAGGAGGTTGGTCACCACCGCGATGTAGACGGTGGTGATCCACAGGAAGGCGGGCACGAGGATCGTGGCCTGGTCCCCCCGCCGGCGGGCACGAAGCCGGTCGACCAGGAGCACGGCGCCCCCGATGAGGGCGACGACGTAGGCGGCGACCACGACCCAGGCGGTGCGGGCCGGGCCGAGGCGGTACTGGAACCGGGCCTCAGGCAGGTCGGTGGCGCCCTGGCCCCCGGCCACCACACCGAAGGCCACCCGGTTGTAGAGACGGTCGACCCTGCCCACCCGTTGACGGTTCTCGGCCAGGGTGAAGAAGTCGCTGGTGGGGCGAAAGAAGATCTCGGTGGCGGTCATGACCCCCTGGAGGTAGGCCCGGGGGCGGATGCGGACGGTGGTGACGGCGTCGCTCAGGTAGCCCTCAGAGACCTCCAGGAACACCAGGCTGTTCATGTTGGTCCGGAAGAACTCGCTGTCGGTCGGTGGGCTCTCGTAGATCCCCTTCTGGTCGTCGTCGAGGACGGGCACCCCGCTGCGGGCTGGGGATGGGACGATCCCTCTGTAGTCGGCGGCGGGACTGAGCGGCTCCACCAACGCCAGGGGCGACAACGTTCCCTCGGCCACCAGCTCCCGGCGCTCGACCTCGGGGAGCTGAAAGGTGGTGATCTTGGCCAGGCTGATCCCGATGGCGCTGCTCAACGAGGGAGTGCCGAAGGCGACGTAGCGCTGGACGTGGAGGCCAGCCACGACGAGCACTGGGAGGGCGGCGGCGGCGAGCAGGCGTCGGCGGTCGAGCCTGGTCCGCCGCTTGTCGTCGCCTCGGAGGTCCACCACCAGGACCACCACCCACAGCAGGAGCCACAGGAGGTGGAACACGCTGCGGGTGAGGACCACGGCGCCCACCAGCGTCAGAAACAGGGCCGCCTCTCGTGGGCGCCGTCCGGCCTCGTAGCGCTGGAGGGCGAGCACGACCAGGCACAGGAGGAGGACCAGGGGATAGTCGTAGGCCAGCCAGCTCTCGTAGAGGAACACCGACGGGCTCCAGGTGAACAGCAGGGCCACGATGGCAGCCACAGCGGTGGAGGCCCCCACCCGACGCAGGACGGCGTAGAGGCACAGCGCCAGGGCCAGGCCGAAGGCCAGGTAGACGGCGTGGAACAGTGGCGTCTCCAGGCGAGTCGGCGCCTGAAGGCCCAGCCCGACGAAGAGGTTGAACAGCGGCGGCTGGGCGTGGAGGTGGAACAGGCTTCCTACCAGGTCCTCCCGGAGCTGCTTGCGGTCGAGCAGCTGCAGGGCGGTGTTGAGCGGCCGGTTGTCGAACTGGATGTGGGAGGCGATGGCGAGGTAGAGGCGGGAGACGACGAAGCCGGCGACCACCGCGGCCACCCCCCAGTGGCGCTGCAGCCGGGCGGCGACCGACGGCAGGAAGCCCACGTCGCCATCATGGCCGAGCAGGGCCTGCGGCGTCAGGACCGCCCGGGCCTTGTCAGATGTCGCTGCTCGTTGTCAGCGCCGTCCCGGCTCGGCGGCGACGCATCAGAACGACGAGAGCAGCGACGAGGAGGATCACGAGTGGTTCGGTGTACATCTGGAAGCGGGTGTTCTCGCCCACCTCCACAGCGTTGCTCAAGACTACGACGTAGGCGATGGTGGACCACAGGAAGGCCAGCACCAAGGGCGGTTGGCCTACGATGTCTCCTCGCCTACAGCGCCAGAGCCCCCACAGTCCCCCCATCAGTGCCACGGCGTAGGCGACGACGAGCAGCCACGCCGTGCCCGTCGAAGCCTGGCGGTACTGAACCCGAGGGTCGGGTCCGGAGAGATGGCCCTGTTGTGAGGTTACCCCGTATACCACTCGGTACACGGGCTGAAGCCACGCCACCCCGTCCGCGTTCGGGCTCCCGCTGAGCACGTCGCTTCCCGGTCGGAAGAAGAGGTCGTAGGCGGTCGCCATCCCCCGCAGATACGCCCGAGGACTGATCTGAAGGGTGCGTCGGGCGTCGCGCAGGGCCCCGTTCGAGACGTCGACGAAGAGGATGTTGTTGAGGTTGGGGGAAATCAAGGCATCGTGATAGCCCCCCTTCATCTCGTCGTCGAGCACGCCCACCCCCGTCGGAGGTCGGGGTGGTACCAAGCCTCGATAGGAGCTGACCGGGCTCAACGGATAGACCATGGCCAAGGGCGACAGCTGACCCTCGTCCACCAGTTCCTGGCGCAGGTCGTCGGTCAGTTGGAACGTGGTCACCTTGGACAGGCTGACTCCAAGGGAGCTGCTCGAGGTGAAGCCGCCGGAGATGCGGGCGTTGTTGGCTTGCATGGCAACCACCGCCAGGATCGGGACAGCGGCGATGACTGCGATCCGTCGCCAGTCAGCGTGCCGACGATGCAACATCAAGAGGCCGGCCCAGAGCAGCAGCCACAGCAGGTTGAACAGGCTCCGAGTGAGGACCAGGACAGCGAGGAGGCCGAGGAAGGCGACGGCGTCCCTTGAGGCATGTCGGTCCTCAAAGCGCTGCAGGGCCAGGACGGCCAGCACCAACAGCACCATCACGGGATAGTCGTAGAGGAGCCAGTTCTCGAACAGCACCACGGACGGGCTGAGGATCAGAGCGATGGCGAGGGCAACCGCCACCTTGGGTCCGACGCCGAAGCGGCGGAGCACGCCATAGGCGCCCAGCGCCAGCGCCAGACCGAGGACCAAGTACACGAGGTGGAAGGTCGGCGCTTCCCAGGAGTAAGGCACCCGCAGCACCAGCCCGATGAACAGGTTGAACAAAGGGGGCTGGGTGTGAAGGTTGGCGATGGCACCGAACAAGTCGCCGCGTAGCCGTCCGGGATCGAGGATCTGTCCGGCGTAGTTGAGCGGACCGGTGTCGAAGCGGACCCCGAAGATGCTGAAGGCGAACCGGGAAGCCACGAAGACGACCACGATCAGCGCTTCATACCGCCGGGCAGCCAGCCAACTGGGGACGATGCTCGGAAGTCGCCCACTCTCCTTCAATGCTTGATGCCCATCCACATGCTTTGAGTCAACCACCGGGCCGCCAGAGGACAGCACGACGTTTATCCCTCAGCCCAGTAGCGGGTTGCGCCAACGCAGATCGGGGAAGCGGCCGAAGTCAGCGTCGGCGGAGAGGATCTCCAGCCCGTGCTCCATGGCCAACGCCGCCAGAACCAGCTCTCCACGCGGGCCCACGCCTGAGAAGGTGTCAACGGGCGGTCGGCCAGGCTCGGGTTGGTGGTGAGCCGTAGGAACGCCAGCATCGACGGCCAGGGGATGTCGACTCGTCGGGGTCCGTTCAGCTGGTCCTCCAGCCAGGTGCTGGCCTCGTCGTGGAAGGGCTGCTCGGCATCGTGGGCGTAGACGAGGAGGTTGCATCGACGAGCATCAGCGCCGGTCCGGCCCCTCGGCGATCTCCAAGGCCTCGCCGACGTTGGAGACGTCGATGCGTAGGTCCAGGCGGGCGCCGCCCAGGCGCACCCGGTGTCGCCGGTCGGAGCCCTGGAGTTCGTACTCGCAGAGGGCCGGCGGCTGCTCGAGCAGGGTGAGCGCTCCGCCGATGCCGTCAAGCGGCACCTTCGGCGCTCCCATCGCCGTCGACATCTGGTGGAAACGGGGGAAAGCCTGAGGCTCGGCAAGGCCACGCCGTATGAGGTCGTTGACGACAGCGCTCACGCCAGGGTGCTCCTGGCGGCGCAGCCGGTCCACGGCAGCGGCGATGTCCTGGTCGAAGGTCACCGTGGTGCGCATGCGGCAAAAAGTAGCATCATTGATGTGAGAGACGGCCCAGCAGCAACGGGATGAGGGATGGTCATTCAGGGCCCGGATCACGACAGGGACTCACCGGAAGAGGTCCTCGGCCGGGGGGCGGACGACCTCGGCTCGCACCGAGGACTCCCGCAGGCAGGTGGGATCGATGCCTCGGACGACGGCCACCGGGACGGCGGCGGCCTTGCCCATGACCAGCTCGGCGGCGGACGCCAGCTCGTCGGCCACGGCGATCTCGGAGACCTCGAGGGGCCGGCCCAGGGCGTCGGCGCTGCCCCGCAGGTCGACCACGGCGGCGACCCCGGCGCAGCCGATGGCCACGTCGGTGGAGCCCCGTCGCCACGGGCGCCCGAAGGTGTCGGAGACGATCACCCCGACCTCCACGCCGGTGCGGGCTCGTAGGCCGTCGCGGACGCGCCGGGCCGAGCGGTCGGCGTCGAGCGGGAGCAGTGCGGCCTGACCCCGCTCCACGTTGGATAGGTCGACGCCGGCGTTGGCGCACACGAAGCCGTGCCGGGTCTCGGTGATGAGGAGGTCGCCCCGGCGGCGCAACACCCGGACCGATTCGCCTTCCACCAGGCGACGGCGGGCGGCCGGGTCAGCCGGGTCGAGCTCGATCAGGCGACCCTCGGCCTTGGACACCACCTTCTGGGTGACCACCACCACGTCGCCGTCCCGCAGGCCCGGACCGGCGGCGTGGCCGCCGCCGGCGACAGCAGCAGCAGCGGCGATGAGCTCGGCCAGGACGTCGCCGGGGCGGACCTCGGGGAGTCCGGCGAGGGGGAAGATCTCCAGCCCCCCCACGCTCACCCGGGCGTCGCCGCTGCCAGCGTGACCCGGGCCAGGGCGGCGGCCTCGGCCACGCCATACATGACGGTGGGGGCGACCACGCAGCGCATGCCCGCCGCCTCCACCTCGCCCGCCCGTGCCACGTCGGCCACGTCGATGACCAGGGTAGCGGCGATGGGGGCGTAGAGCCGGGCCACGCCCACCACCGAGGACTCGTGGCCCAGCTCGGTCAGCAGCCGGTCGGCCGGGCCTCGAAGGGCGGCGCCGGCGACGATGGGGGAGACGGCCACCACGTCGGCCCGCCTGGCCTCCAGGGCCTGGCTCATCCCGGGCACGGCCAGGATGGGGCCGATGGACACCACCGGGTTCGACGGCGCCACCACCACCCGCTCGGCGCCGGCCAGGGCGTCGATCACGCCCGGACCGGGCCGGGCGACGTCGATCCCGTCGAAGCGTACGGCCGAGACGGCCACGTCGTGCCGCCGGTGCACGAAGTACTCCTGGAAGCCGATCTCGCCCTCCTCGGCCACAGTGAGGCGGGTCTCGACCGGCTCGGTGGTCATGGGCAACAACCGGGTGGCCACTCCCCACGCCGCGGTCACCTCGGCCGTCACCTGGGCCAGGTCGGTCCCATCCACCAGCCGGGCGGTGCGGTACAGGTGGGTGGCCAGGTCGGCGTCCCCCAGGCGGAACCAGGTCAGCCCCGCCGCCGAGCCGGCCGGTGCCGTGGAGGCGAAGCGCTCCAGTGCGGCCATGGTCTGCCACGTCTCCCCGGTCAGGCCCCAACCCCGGTCAGCGTCGACGGCGCCGGCCAGGGTGTAGGTGAGCGTGTCGAGGTCGGGACAGACCCGCAACCCGTGGAGCCACACGTCGTCGCCGGTGTTGACCACGGCG
>JBPCJK010000176.1:0-3401 GCA_051005375.1 Acidimicrobiales bacterium | reverse complement strand
TCGGCGACGTGGGCGAGCTCTTGATGGGCGAGCCCCGCACCGGCGACGTGAGCCTGACCATCCGAGCCGACGTTCAACGGGTGGCGAGGGACGCCCTCGGTGGTCAACGGGGGTCGGTGGTGGCCCTCGACCCTCGAGACGGCTCGGTGCTGGCCCTGTGGAGCTTTCCCAGCTACGACCCGGGCCCCATCTCCTCGGTCGACGTCAAGGCCGCCCAGGCCGCCCGTGAGGCCCTGCTGGCCGACCAGGCCAAGCCCCTGTTGCCCTCCAGCTACCGGGAGACCTTTTTCCCCGGGTCCACCTTCAAGTTGGTGACCGCCTCCGCCGGGCTCTCCAGCGGGAAGGTCACCGTCGACTCGCCCGTCTACCCGTCACGCACGGGCTACGTCCCGCCCTTGACCGACCGTCCCATCGCCAACTTCGGCAACAGCAGCTGTGGGGGGGCACTGTTCAACATCCTGAAGGTCTCCTGCAACGCCGCCTTCGCCCAGATGGGAGTCGACATCGGCGCCGACACCCTGGTCGGCCAAGCCGAAAAGTACGGGTTCAACGATGTCCCCCCCCTCGACCTCCCGGGTGTCGAGCCCTCCCCCATCGGCGATGTCGCCTCCTTCGTACAGAACACGCCGGTGCTGGCCATGACCGCCATCGGCCAGAACTCGGTGCGGGCCACCCCGTTGCAGATGGCCCTGGTCGCCGCCGGCATCGCCAACGGTGGCCAGGTCATGACCCCTCACGTGATGGCCGAGGTACGAGACGACCAGGGAAAGGTCCTCGACCGCTGGGAACCGTCGCCGTGGACCCGGGCCACCAGCCCCGAGGTGGCCGCCACCATGACCGAGGCCATGGCCGGCGTGGTGGACGGGGGGACGGCGAGCCGCCTGGCCGTCCCCGGTGTCCCCACCGCCGGCAAGACGGGCACCGCCCAGCTGGGCAACGGCCTGTCCCACGCATGGATCATCGGCTTCGCCCCCGCCGACGCCCCCCGGGTGGCGGTGGCCGTCATCGTCGAGGCCCAACCGGGCGCCAGCGAGCAGACCGGCGGCCGGGTGGCGGCTCCCATCGGCCAAGCCGTGCTCGCCGCAGCCCTGGGGGCAACGCAGTGAGCCGTCCCGCCTAGTCTGAAGGGCCAATGCCGGACCAAGAGCAGCGGATCTTCAACGGCCGTTACGAGTTGCACCGACGGATCGCCCGGGGCGGGATGGCCGACGTCTTCCTCGCCCGCGACTCCCTGCTCGACCGCCCCGTTGCGGTCAAGGTCCTCTTCCCCGAGTTCGCCACCGACCCGACCTTCGTGCAGCGCTTCCGGCGGGAGGCGCAGGCCGCCGCAAACCTCAGCCACCCCAACATCGTTTCGGTCTACGACTGGGGCGAGGAGGGAGGGACCTACTTCATCGTCATGGAGTACGTCGAGGGCCGCAGCCTGGCCCAGACCCTCAAGGACGAGGGCCGCCTGCACCCCGACCGGGCCGCCGACATCACCGCCGATGTGGCTGCTGCCCTCGGCTTCGCCCACCGCAACGGCGTGGTCCACCGCGACGTCAAGCCGGGCAACGTCATCATCTCCCCCAGCGGGCAGGTCAAGGTGGCCGACTTCGGCATCGCCCGGGCCGTCTCCACCCAGGAGAACCTGACCCAGACGGGCACGGTGATGGGCACCGCCACCTACTTCTCGCCCGAACAGGCCCGGGGGGAGTCCGTCGACCCTCGCAGCGACGTCTACTCCCTCGGGGTGGTGCTCTACGAGATGCTCACCGGCCGCCCTCCCTTCACGGGCGACAGTCCGGTGGCGGTGGCCTACAAGCACGTCCAGGAAGCCCCCCGGCCGCCCCGGGCCCTCAACCCCGACATCCCCGTGGCCCTGGAGGCGGTGGTGCTGCACGCCATGGCCAAGGACACCGCCGAGCGCTACGCCTCGGCCGAGGACCTGCGGGCCGACCTGCGCCGGTTCCGTGACGGCAACCAGGTCCAGGCGGCCACCGTCGCCGCCTCCCCCGTCGACGGCGGCGCCACCCGAGCGGTGGGGGCGGTCCCGGTGGCCGATTGGGGCGCCACCCGCGCCGTCCCCGCCAGCGAGGGGACCACCATCCTTCGGGAGCGCGACGACCGGTACGAGGAAGCACCGTCCCGGCGCCCCAACGCCGCCTTCATCGTGGTGCTGGTGGTGCTGCTCGCCATCCTCGCCGGCCTGCTCTTCCTGCTGGCCAGCAACCTCGGCGGTGGCGGCCAGAGCGACCAGGTGTCGGTGCCCGACGTAGTCAACATGAAGCAGCCCGACGCCGAACGCCTCCTGCGGGACCAGGACCTGGTTCCCAGGGTGACCCAGGAGCAGAACGACGAGGTGGAGCCGGGATTGGTCTTCGCCCAGAACCCGGCGCCCAGCACCAAGATCAAGAAAGGCGTCGAGGTCGCTCTCACCGTCAGCGCCGAGGCGCCACCGGTGGCGGTGCCCAAGGTCACCGGCCTGAGCGAGCTCGAGGCCATGGGCCGGCTGGATACGGCCATGCTGGTGGGGGACTTCCGCCCCCAGGAGAGCTCCGAGGTGGCCAAGGGCAAGGTCATCTCCCAAGACCCAGCCCAGGGGGAGATGGTGGCGCCCAAGTCCACGGTGGTGGTCCTGGTCTCCAGCGGACCACCCACCGTCGCCGTCCCCTCGGTAGTGGGCCAGGACCAGGGCAGCGCCACCAACGTCCTCAGCAGCGCCGGCTTCCGCCCCCAGGTCCGTCAGCAGGCGGCCGACCAGCCGGCGGGCACGGTGGTGGCCACCGATCCGCCGGCCGGCTCCCAGGTCGACGAGGGCAGCACCGTCACCATCGTGGTCTCCACCGGCCCGGCCACCACCACCACGACCACCACGACCACCACGACCACCACCACCAGCACCACCAGCACCACCAGGCCGACGAGCAGCACCACTTCCACCACGGGGTAGGAGCCGGCGGCCCGGCCGCCACCAGAACCGGGCGGTTACGAGGACCGGGCTGCTACGAGGACCGGGCTGCTACGAGGAGAGGGCGGCCGGCGCGGCGCGGGCCAGGAAGTTGGCCAGAAGGTCGTGGCCGCTGCCGGTGAGGATCGACTCCGGGTGGAACTGCACACCCTCGACGTCGAGGTGGCGGTGGCGCAGCCCCATGATCACGCCGTCGTCGGTCTCGGCGCTGACCTCGAGCACCTCGGGCAGCGTGGCCCGCTCCACCACCAGGGAGTGGTAGCGGGTGGCCTCCAAGGGGCTGGCCAGGCCGGCGAAGACACCGCGGCCGTCGTGGTGGACCAACGAGGTCCGACCGTGGACCACCTGGGGCGCCCGCACCACCCGGCCACCGTAGATCTGCCCGATGCACTGGTGGCCCAGGCACACGCCGAGCACGGGGACCCGCCCGGCGAGGTGGGCGATGACCTGG
>JBPCJK010000175.1:0-8120 GCA_051005375.1 Acidimicrobiales bacterium | reverse complement strand
GTGGCGTCGGGGCCGTTGATCATGACCTCCCAGACGTCGTCATCGTCCAAGAGGGGCTCCAAGGGCCCGTAGCCGACCAGGTTGCGAAGGACCCGGTCGGCCACGATGTCGCCATCGGCCAAATCGTAGGGACGGAGCCCACGCTGGTAGTCGGCGGTCCAGGCGGCGATCTCGTCGTCGACCAGCCTGCGCAGCGACGCTGCGTCCGCTGGCGTGCGCAGGTCGAGGCTGAGATCCTTGGCCCGAGCCTGGACTCTCGCCTCGATCTCCGCCAGGGGCGACGGGGCCCGCCCGTCCCTCATGTCGGCCCTGACGCCGACCAGCGGCTTCGGCGACCTGGCGAGGTGACGGAGAGAGCGAGCACTGCCATGGGCGGTCCTTGCTGCTACATCGAGTGCGTCCGGTGCTACAGGGTCAGGCTCATCCTCTCACTGCGGCGAGTGCCGCCAGGACGGCCTGTCCGATCGATTGGGACGCTATCCACGCCTCCTTGGCAGTTGCAAGGGGTAGAGCCAAAGTTTCTTGCTGGATGCTGCTGGGCTCGTTGAGTGCGGTAGCGGGCTGCGCCAGCTGCAAGGCGGTATTGCGGCAACGTGCGATAACGCCGTCTCTCCTATGGCGGCTGGAACCATAGGGTGATCAGTGACTTCGTCGAGGCGATGGGGGCCACGGTGGTGGACCGGGGGGAGCCGGCCACGCGTTGGTGGTACCTCGAACCTGGTGCCTCTCGGCGGGTGTGAACGTTCGAGTCGGCGGGAGCGGCAGTGGCAGCACCCCCGTCGGTGCCCGACCGAGCATCGTGGTCGCCCTGGAACGCCCATCCCCCAGTCTCGACGGGCGCCGTTGATCATGGCACGATCTGGCGGATGACCAGATCGCTCGGCCGGGGGGCTCGCCGATGACGACGCCACTGGCGGTGGTGACCGGGGCCACCGGGTTCATCGCTACCCGCCTGGTCCCTGCGCTCATGGATCACGGCTGGCGGGTCCGGGCCACGGCTCGGCGGCCTCGGCCGGACTGGATGGACCCCGCGGTGGAGTACCAGCCGGTCGACTTGGCCGGCGACGATCCCGGTGCGCTCACCGGCCTGTGCGCCGGGGCCACCCACGTGTTCCACCTGGCTGGGGCGTCGAGCTCCAAGTCGTCCCAGGAGGAGATGAACCGCGACAACATCCTCGCCACCGATCGCCTCCTGCAGGCGGCCGCCGCCGGGCCCCTGGAGCGGTTCGTCCACATGAGCTCCACGGCCATCTACGGCGAGGAGATCCAGCTCCCTTCGCCGGTGTCCGAGGACGTCGAGCCCCACCCGAGCCGGGGCTACGGCAAGGCCAAGTGGGGTGCCGAGCAGGCGGTGTGGGGCCAGGTCGACAACGGTGTGCCCGCCGTCGTCCTGCGGCCGGTGACCGTCTACGGGCCGGGCGCCGTCAAGCTGGTGGCCAGCGCCATCCTCGACACCGCCATCGAGCGTGCCGCCGGGCTCCCCCGCCTGGCCCTGGCCCCCGAGCCCACGGAGCAGCGGATGGTCCACGTCGACGACCTGGCCGCCGCCTGCCTGCACCTGGCCACCTCGGACGCCGCCAATGGACGGGCGTTCAACGTGGTCGACGGGATCTACCCCTCCAGCCACGACGTCGGCCGGGCCATGGCGGCCTGGTTCGGGATGGATGTCGAGGTCGGCGGCGAGGGGCTCGACGAGGAGCACCGCCGGCGGGTGTGGGAGCAGATGCTGGACAAGGGGATGGAGCCCGCCATCCTCTTCACCCCCGACCGTCTCCGGCTCATGGCCAAGAGCAACCGGAACAACCGGCTGTCCACCGAAGCCCTGGCGTCCACGGGCTTTCGCTTCTCCCATACCGACTTCCCGGCGGCGGTGGCGGCCAACGTCGAGTGGTACCGCGCCAACCGCTGGCTGGTGTAGCACAACCTCGCTGAGCACTTGATCTGCGAGCCGAGCTGATCGCAGCCGTGACCGATGAAGACTGGGAGATGGCCAGAGCGGGCTTTGGTGACGACGACCTTGCCAGCGAGTGATCCTGCTCATGGACCAAGCTGACGGCGACCATGGCTTGCGGGACGTCCCGTGCCGGCAGCCTACCAGCGGGTCGCCTGGCGGCTCACCAGGCGCTCTCCCCGTTGCTCCAGGCGCCGAGCGATCCGGGCGCCACCAGGGTGGGCTCAGGTAGGTGTGGCCGCTGGGCCTGGCCCAGGTGGCCGACCGCCCCCCGAAAGGCGCCCGCCAGCAGCGGGGCCAGGGGTGGCGGGAGCTTCACCGCATCCCGTAGCGCCTCCTCCACCCGGCGGAGGGGGAGGAAGACGGGGGTGGCGCTGCCCTGGCCACCGAACGCCGGCGAAGCCAGATCGGCCAGGGTGGCGGCCAGCTCGGATCGGGCCCGGGGATGGCGGGGAGCGGCGTTGATCACGGGCACGATGCGCCCGGCGGGGACGCCGAAGCCGGCCAGGTCGGACAGCACCCTGACCAGGGCGTGGATGCCCTTGACCCCGGGTCGACCCACGGCGAACACCACGTCGGCGCTGGCGGTGGCGGTGCGGGCCATGAGGTTGCGCTCCTCCACGTCGGCTGATCCGGCGTCGTCCTCCCCCTCGAAGTCGGCGGTGACGTCGCAGATCACCACACCGAAGGTGCGCCGCAGCGACTCGAAGGCTGCCTCGAACGCCCGTGGCCGAAGTGTGGCCCAGTAGCGGGCTCGGCGCAGGCCGAGCAACAGGTGGTAGTGCCGCTCGACCACGGCGAAGGTGAGGGCCTCGACGGCCTGGCGTGACGGCCGACCGCCCCGGTGGGCGTCCACCAGCTCCTGCACGCCGGGGACCACGTCGCGGACGTCGTGCAACATGGCCTGCTCGGCGTTGAGGGCGAGGTCGGTCAGCACCACGCCGCCGTGCTGGGTGGCGTCGTCTCCCACTCCCTGGGCCAGCGCGGCAGCCACGGTGGATGCACCGGTTCCCCCCGGTCCGCAAACCACCGCCACCGTCGAGGACACCAGCGCCAGATCCAGGTCGCCACCGAGCTGAGGAGCTTCGTCGGGGTTAGGGGCGGTTGCCGAGCCGACCATGGTGGCGTGGGTGGCCAGGGCGTCCAGCAACACCTCGCGACTCAAGCTGGCGGGCAGCACCGCCGCCGCCCCCAGGGCCACCCAGTCCCGGCGCTGGCGGTTGTCGTCGACCACCAACGCCACGGCGCCGGCATCCCTGACCAGCTGGAGCAGGTCTCGATCGACGGCCAGGAGGCCACCGTCGAGCAGCGCACAGGAGTGGGCCCGACCTGCCGCCAGGCGAACCCGGAGCTCCTCTGCGGAAACGCACTTGACGAACTCCGCGGGGATGGCGGCGCTGGTGGACCAGCGGCCCACCTGGCGGAACCACTCGGCCCGGGGCCGGGCCAGCCCGAGGACGACGAAGCGCTCCCCCGCCATCACCTCCCCCCGGTCGCAGGGCCGAGCCCCGTAGTGCGGGCGATGCTTACCACCCCGGCCGCCGCCGCCTGGGCGATCGGCTCAAGCTCTCCGGGAGGAACGGCCAGGACCACCGTGAGGCCAGCACCGCCGCCCACCCGCTCGCTTCCGTCGAGCACCCGGACGATCGTGGCATCACTGCTGACGGTGGCCGTCTCCGGGGCTCCACCCTGGGTGTAGGTCACGATGACCGCCACCCGCTCACCGCTGCCGAGCAGCCCCAGATCGCCGCCGAGGGCGTTGCCAGGGTCGACGGCCACTGATATCTGGGCCCGATCGGGCCCTCCCGCAGGCTTGGCCACGTCGCTGGTCTGGACCAACTGGCCGGCGACGAGCGGAGCCAGGGCGGTCGCCCCGTCAAGTGCGCCGATGTCGCCGCCGAAGGCCACCCTGCGCTGGTCGACGCCGAGGTCGAGGGGGACCACGTCCAGCACAGCGGGCGTCAGGCGCTGCCCGACAGCCACGTCGACGGTGACCACTGCATAGGAACCGTCGGGACCGGTGGAGGCGGCGGTGTAGGCGGCGAAGATGCCGACGGCACTGGCAGCCATGAGGAACCCACCCACCACCGCACGCCCACCGGGCAGGCGCCGCTGGGGACGCACCTCCCGTGACGGACGGGTGGAGCCCGAGCCGTTGGACCTACGGGCAGAGCCAGAGACATCGGGGGCGGTTCGCTGATCGGCCATGGCGAGATCCTTGGGCTGCATCACCCGTCGAGAGCTGTAGAGGGTCAGGCCGTTCGCCTCGCTCAGCACGGCGACGAGCGCCTGTCCGATCAGTGGGGACCCTAGCCACGGGCCTCTCGCCTGGGCAAGGGCCATGGACGTCGACGTCGAGGAGGAGCGGCCTGAGCGAGACTTCGCCTGCTAGATGCATCTAGCTGCTATTGACGGCCATCTTGTGCAGGAGTGAGATGAGCACTCGACGCGGTGCCAGCAGCGGCAGTCACAACGGCTCGATCGGGGTGCGGTGAAGGGTTGGAACGGGGGTTGGGACGAGACGGAGGACACCAGGGCGAGGGTGGACCTCGATCACGAGTCAACCTGGACCGTGGAAGCTGAGCTGGAACGGATACACCGTCAACACATCACCTTCGTCCAGGACAGCGCCGCCAAGGAGACGAGGGAGTCACAACTCCTGGCCTCGATGATGCCCGCCAGTGCGGTGTTGGCCGACATGTTCAGGGAAATCGAGCGCCGCACCAGGCAGGTGCGATCCCATCGGCTGCACGAGGTGACGGTCTTCCTCCGACAACCGGGTCCTGACTGCATCCGTGCCGCACTGCGCTGGGGCAGGAAGTTCGCCCTCACCGACGGGGACCGCCAACTCATGAAGAGCTACCAGACCAGGCGTCGCCGGCTGCAGCGGTACCCAGACGTTGTGGTGGCCCACGAGTTCTACGAGCTTTCGGGAACCCTCAACGGCACCACCGAGGTGCTCGAGCTGGGGACCGGCGAGACGTTCCCGATCCCCCACTTCGTGGCCAACCCCGCCATCGTCCTGCCCTCCCTCGAGATGAGCCTGGCCGCTCCCCGCCTGCAAGCTCAGCGCCACCTCAGGGCGAGGAACTACGAGGCCGATCCTCCAGGCTGACCGGCGCCCGGCCCTTGGCCTGCCGCCGCCAGCACCGCTTGTCCGCCTGCCGCCGGTCCATCGGCGTGGCCGAAGACGGCGGAGCCGGCGACAAGCACGTCGGCTCCAGCATCCACACAGGATCGGGCGTTGCCGGCATCCACGCCCCCGTCGACCTCGACCTCGGTGGACAGGCCCTGGCGCTCGATCTCGGCACGGACCTGCTCCACCTTGGACAGCATGCGCTCGATGAGCCGCTGCCCGCCGAACCCCGGGTTGATGGTCATGACCAGGGCCAGGTCGCACGCCTCCAGCACATCGTCGAGGCACAACGCCGGTGTGCTCGGGTTGATGGCGGCCCCGGCCCGGCAGTCCAGCTCGCGAATGCGGGTCAGCGTGCGGTGCAGGTGGGGGGAGACCTCGTAGTGGACGGTGATCCCGTCGGCACCGGCATCGGCGAAGGTCTCGAGGTGCCGTTCCGGTTCGATGATCATGAGGTGCAGCTCAAGGGGCAACTCGGTCTCTCGCCGCAGCGCGCGAACGCTGTCGGTCCCGAACGTGAAGTTCGGGACGAAGACGCCGTCCATTACGTCGATGTGGAGGCGCTCCGCCCCTCCACCCTCGAGGGCGTTGACGGAGTCGACCAGGTGACCGAAGTCCGAGGCCAGGATGCTGGGGGCCAGGTGGATGGCGCCCGGGCAGGGTGTCCAGGTCGAGCGAGGCATGGTCGACATCATGTCAGACCGCCTCCGGCTGCCTCGAGCGGTCTGACAGAGAAGGGATGGAAACTCTACGACGGCCACCGTGGCGGGCTATGATCTCGACCGTGAACCGCGAAGAGATCGTTTGGATGAGCACCCAGGAGGCGGCGCGCCGGCTCGGCGTCACCCCTCGCACCCTCTACCGCTTCGTCGACGAGGGCACCTTGGCCGCCTACAAGATGGGTCGGGTCTTCCGGCTCAAGGAGGCCGACGTCGACGCCTTCATCGAGGGGGCCCGAGTGGCGCCGGGCAGCCTCGAGCACCTGTACCCCGAGCGCAGGATCGCCAGGCTGAACGACGCCAATCCCGCCAGCGACGGGGCCTTCCAGCCGGACGAGCACCGCTCCGACAGGGCCTGACGCGGCACCACCTGAGCACCGATCCCCAGCCGGTCGAGGGGCCCCGGTAGAGGGGCCCGGTCGAGGAGGTCGAGCGCTACCGGTCGACAATGACCTCGGTGACGGCGGCGGCGGCGACATAGCAGGGCTGTCGACCTCCGCCGTCGAGGTCGACGCTCACCACGTCGGCACCGACCGCTCGAAGGCGCCCGGCCACCACATCGCCGCCCCTGGTGACCAGGGTCACCCGCCGGCGCTCTTGGGCGACCCGCCCGAGCACCTCGGTCAGCAGCCGGTCGAGCACAGCTCCACGATCGCCGGTGGCGGCGGCATGACGCTCACCAGGGTGTGGGCGAACGGTAGCTATCGCCGACAGTCGCACGTGGACCTCGGTCCCGTTGTCGGCCCGCACCACGCAGAAGTCGGCACCGACGACGGCCAGCGCCCCGTGGTGGGTCCGCCCGGTCTGGCTGCGCACCGCCACGGGCGAACCTCGCTCGGCCAAGTCGACCAGGGTGCCGGCGAGCTGGGCGCTCTCCTCGGCCGCCGCCCACAAGCTCCGCTCCCGAGCCCGCATCGTCAAGCCCTCGTCGGCTCGCCCCTCGTCCAACACGTCGATCAAGGGGTCACGCTCGTGCACGCCCGTACTCTAGGGCGTCGGTCGAGGTCGTTTCGCATTTTTCATTGCTTTCCATGGTTCTCCTCAGGCATCATTGAGCCATGTCGAACGGCACCGGGCTGGCCATGGGACGGGACAGGCGCGTGGTGGTCGTCAAGCGGGCCGCGCCCGGGCCCCCCGCCGAGCGGTTGCGCCGGGAGGCGGGGATGCTGCGCCTTGCCGTCCACCCCGGCGTGGTGGAGGTGGTCGATGACGAGAGCGATGGCGACGAGGCGTCCATCAGCACTGCCTTTGTAGGCGGGGGGACGCTGTCCGACTTCGCCGTCGGCGGCGACCTCCGCCTCGGGGTGCGGGCGCTGGCGACGGTCGCCACCACCCTGGCCGACCTCCACGACCGCGGCATCACCCACGGCCGGGTCACCGGCGACCACGTCCTCATGGCCGACGTTGGCCAAGCCGTGCTCTGCGGGCTGGCCGAAGGCAGTGACACCGGTGCTCGCAGCGACACCGGTAGACCCAGCGACGCCGGTGCCCCTGGCGAAACCGGGCCCGTCGCCGTCAGCGACGCTCGCAGCGAAACCGGCCCCGCCGAAGTCAGCGACGACGTCCGCACCAACGCCTCCGCCGCCCAGCGCAACGACTCGGCGCAGGCCGGCGACGTGCTGGCCCTCGCCACACTGGTGCGGGAGGTGGCCCTCGAGGGGAGCGGACCCCAGGTGGAGCCGCTGCAGCGGATCGCCGAGCGGGCCCTGGCTCCCGATCCCGCCGTCCGTCCATCCATGCGCCAGATGGCCACCTCCCTGCACAACCTCGACCCCACTCCGCCGTCGCCAGCGCCAGGGGCCACCGGCCCTCGTCTCCTCGTCGCCCGGAGCCCGAGGGGCCGCACCGGCCGGCGGCGGGGTCCCCTGGCCGTCGTAGTGGCGACCCTGGCCGCAGTCGCCATCGCCATGGCCACGCTGGCGACCGTGGACCGGCCCCCGAGAGGGGAAGCGGCGGGAAACGACATGGCGGGCACCGGGAACACCGTTGGCTCCGCCGATCCGGTACCGCCGACACAGACGGTGCCGGCGCCAGGGATGCCGACGACATCGTCCCTGATGTCGGGGGCGACACCCACGACCACGTCGTCATCGATTCCGACGGACGGCCCATCGGAGGAGACCGCCGTCGACGGGTCGACGCCACCACCGCAGGCCGGTCCTCCCGCAGTACGGGTCTGGCCGGCACCGACGGGCGGAACCGCGCCGATCTACGCTGACGTCGATGGCGACGGCACCATAGAGGCCGTCGAGGTGACCGGCGGGATCGTCACCGCCGCCGGCATCCGTTGGCAGGTGGCCGCACCCGACGAGAT
>JBPCJK010000174.1:0-5501 GCA_051005375.1 Acidimicrobiales bacterium | reverse complement strand
GGCTGCCCCTCGGGGTGGTGGTGGGCCGGTTGAGCTGGCGCTGGGTGGCCGACGGCACCCCCCTGCTCTACGTCCCACCCGTGGCCGTCCTGGCGATGTTGCTGGCCGTCCCCGTGGCCATGGTGGCCGCCAACGCCCTGGCTGCCGTGCCCGCCCGCCGGGCCGCCCGCCTACGGCCAGCCGAGGTCCTGCGCTCCGAGTGAACCGCCACCGAACCGGAGGTCCGGCGGCGAGTTGGAAGGACCGCCGAGCTCGGCGAGACGCTAGTGGTGGCCCTCGGTGGACATCTCCTGGAGGCAACGCTCGATCTCCGAAGAGCGGAAGCGCCGGTGGCCACCAAGGGTCCGAATGGCGCTGATCTTGCCGGCGCGGGCCCACCGGGTGACCGTCTTGGGGTTGACCCGGAACATCTGAGCGACCTCGGACGGGGTGAGCAGCGTCTCTGGTGTCTGCACGTCGTGCTGCTGGATGGTCATGGCGCTCCATTCCATAAGGTCGGTACTCGTCGATTGTCGGGTTTCTTCCCTTGAGGATACCTGCGCCCCTGGGGAAAAAGGGGAGCGCCGGTCACAATCTGCCACAGCCAGACCACGAATAGTGGTTGGATGCCCGGACCGGGCTGGCCGGGCAGGGGCGGTTCGGACCGGTCAGGCCTCTTCGCCGGCGCCCAGCTCAGCGGCGGTGACCAGTGCCCGAAAGGCGATGCCGGCGTCCCGAGCCAGCTTGGCGCAGGTGCCACCGCGGTCGACGACGGGCAGCAGCAGCACCGGGGTGGCCCCCGCGTGGCGGACCACGTCAGCGGCTTCCAGCATCGACACCCCTCGGGTGACGGCGTCCTCGCTGATCACCACCCGGTCACCGGGCTCGAGGGCGCCGGCCAACCGCCCCCCGCCGCCGTGGTCCTTGGCCTCGGCCCGTACGCTGAAGCTGCGCAGCATCCTACCCCGGGTGGCTGCCACCCCGGCCACGGCAAAAGCCACGGCGTCGGCCCCCATGGTGAGACCGCCGATGGCGGTTGCGTCCTCGGGGATCACCGAAAGGGCGGCGTCGGCCACCAGCAGCATGCTCTCGGGACGACAGGTTGTCTGCTTGGCGTCAAGGAACCAGGAGCTGCGGCGCCCGGACTTGAGCAGGAAATCACCACTGCGCACCCCGTGGGCCAGGAGGTGGTCACGCAGCTCAGGGAAGTCCGTCACCGTCGAACCAAAGGTTCGACGGTGAACTGATGGAGCTCCGGGCGGCGGGCGTGGCCGGCGGCCGCCGCGACGGCCGCCGCACCAACGCTCACTCGTCGCTGCGGGCGGAACGGACCCGGCCGGAGACGACGGCGAGCAGCAGGGCGACGGCGACCAGCACAACCAACACGCCGGCGGCGATGGCAGGCCCCTGTCGCTGGCGTTGGACCCGGTCGCCGGCCACGTCGAGACGGAAGTTCTCGAGGGTCTTGAACTGTTGCTCGTTGAGCACGAACCCGCCGTCGGACAAGGCGTCGTCGAGGTTGACGGCCCGGTCGCCGGTCTCGGCCACGTAGAGCTCGAGCGGCTGCCCCGAGGCCTTGGCCGGCACCACCCACACCGGGATGGGCCTGCCCTCCTCGGGGACGAACGACTCCCGCCGGGGCTCGCCTTGGACCTCCACCGGCCGCACCCCACTGGCGGTCAAGGCCTCCCGGGTGAAGGTCTGGGCCTCTGCGGCGGTGAGCGCGGGCTCGTCCCTGCCGGCGGCGAAGGCGCCGGCGATCAGGCCCACCACCAAGACCACGCCGAGGACGGCGAGGAGGCGAAGTGCCCTCACCTTCGAGGCTCCAGCTCGACCCCTCCGGACCCGACGACCACCTCACCGATCTCCACTGCCCGGTGACCACCAGAGCGGGCCAGGTCGAGGGCGTGGAAGGCGTCGGCGGGGGGGACCACGACCACCATGCCGATGCCGAGGTTGAACACCCGGGCCATCTCGGCGTCGGCCACGTCGCCCAACCGCTGGATCTCGGCGAAGACCGGAGGCTCCTCCCACGTCTGGCGGCGCACCACCGCGTCGGTCGAGGGGGGCAGCACCCGGGACAGGTTACCGACGATCCCTCCGCCCGTGATGTGGGCCACCGCCCGCACGTCGACGCCGTGAAGCAGCCGGGCCACCGCCGGGGCGTAGATGACCGACGGCTCCAACAACTCGTCGGCCAGGGTGTGGGGAGCACCGGCGTACGCAGGCTCTTGCAGCTGGCGACCGGCGCGATCGAAGAAGATGCGCCGGGCCAGGGAGTACCCGTTGCAGCGCAGTCCGGGAGAGGGAAGACCGATGAGCACGTCGCCGGGCTCCACACGGTCCCCGGTCACCAACCGGTCACGCTCGGCCACCCCTACGGCGAAGCCGGCCAGGTCGAACTCCCCCGGCTCCATGGCCCCAGGGTGTTCCGCCATCTCGCCGCCGATGAGGGCACAACCGGCCTGGCGGCAACCCTCGGCCACCCCCTCGACCAGGGCCTCGACCTGGTCGAGATCGAGGCTGCCCACGGCCAGGTAGTCGAGGAAGAACAGCGGCTCGGCCCCGTGGCACACCAGGTCGTCGACGCACATGGCCACCAGGTCGATCCCGATGGTGTCGTAGCGCCCGGCCGCCTGGGCCACCACCGCCTTCGTCCCGACGCCGTCGGTGGCCGCCACCAGGACGGGATGGCGGTAGCGACCGGTCTCGAGGGCGAACAGCCCACCAAAACCGCCGAGCTCCCCGATGACCTCGCTCCTGAAGGTCGAGCGCACCTTCTCCTTGATGCGGGCCACCGCCCTCTCGCCGGCAGCCAGATCGACTCCGGACGCCTGGTAGGTCTCCGGCATGCGACCAGACGGGCTCATGGGCGCACCATCCTTCGGATGGCGCCGCCATGAGCATGGCGACTGTGCTCTTTGGTGAGCACGCCCAAGGGCGCGCTCACGCGACGGGAAGCTCCTCGACGAGCCGGTCGAGCCCGGAGGCAGGCATGTCGTTGCCCTCGAGGACGCGACCGCGCAACGACACCGGGACGGCGATGGGGTAGGACCCGGTGAGACAGGCGCTGCAGAACCCGGGTGTGGCTGCGCCGGTGGCCTCAACGAGGCGATCGAGGCTGAGGTAGGCGATCGAGTCGGCGCCCAGGTACTGGCGGATCTCCTCCACGCTCATGTTGGCGGCCAGGAGCTCTGAAGCCGCTCCGGTGTCCATCCCGTAGAAACAGGGCCAGCGGTAGGGGGGCGACATGATGCGCAGGTGGACCTCGGCTGCCCCCGCCTCCCGCAACATTCGCACCACCGCTCGCTGGGTGGTCCCCCGCACGATGGAGTCGTCGACCACGACCAGGCGCTTGCCGGAGACGTTGTCGTGCAGCGGGTTGAGCTTCATGCGCACGGCATCGGCCCGCAGCTGCTGGCTCGGGGCGATAAAGGTGCGACCGATGTAGCGGTTCTTCACCAACCCGTCGCCATAAGGGATGCCCGACGCCCGGGCGAAACCCTGGGCTGCGGGGACCCCCGACTCGGGAACCGGCATCACCATGGCCTCGGCCGCCTCGCCCGCAGCCAACTGCGCGGGCAGCGGCGCCTGGTGGGCCAGGAGCTCCCCCATGCGCTGGCGGGCGAGGTGAACGCCCTTTCCGTAGAGGCGGCTGTCAGGCCGGGCGAAGTAGACGAACTCGAAGAGGCACAGGGTCGGGTCGATGCGCTCGGGAGGGAACGGGTGCAGCGACCGGTAGCCGGAGGCATCGATGACCACCACCTCGCCGGGCTCGAGCTCCCGCACGAACCTCGCTCCGACCACGTCGAGTGCAGGGGTCTCCGACGCCAACACCCACCCGCCGTCACCATCGTCGAGCTGGCCTAGGCACAGCGGGCGAAAGCCGTTGGGATCTCGCACCCCGATGAGGTGACCTTCGTCCATGAGGACGAGCGAGAACGCTCCCTGGAGACGGGGCAACACCCGCACCAGGGCCTGCTCCACGTCGCGCCCGTCGCTGCGCTCTCCGCCCTCGGCTCGGATGTCAGCGGCCAGGAGCTCCGCCACCAGGTCGCTGTCACTGGCCACCGTGCCCGCCAACATGCCTGCCTCCTCGGCCAGCGCCTCGGTGTTGACCAAGTTGCCGTTGTGGCCGAGGGCGAACTCGGCGTGCCCGACGTCGCGGTAGACAGGTTGTGCGTTTCGCCACGTGCTCGACCCGGTGGTCGAGTACCGGGTGTGGCCCACCGCCAGATGGCCGACCAGCGGAGCCAGACGCCGCTGGTTGAAGACGTTGCTGACCAGGCCCATGTCCTTGTCGATGACGATGGTCACGCCATCGCTAACCGCCATCCCCGCCGACTCCTGGCCCCGATGTTGGAGGGCGTAGAGCCCGAGGTAGGTCAGGTTGGCAACTGCCAGGCCCGGGGCGTAGACGCCGAAGACGCCGCAAGCTTCTTTGGGCGAGTCGTCGTCGACGACCTCGATTGCGGGTTGGCGCACGGGTTCAGGATGCCACGTCGAGCAGCGTGACCCTCTCGTCAGGGGCGCGTGCGGGTGTCGGATGAAGATCGCGCCTGGATGGGCGTAGTCCGCCGGGGACGGGCCCTGGCCTTGGCGGCGGTCGAGGCCTTTCCCGGCGCGGCCTTGGCGGCAGGCGCGGCCCTCTTGGCCAGCATGGCCTTTGCCGCCGGCGTGGCCCTACCAGGGGTGGCCTTGCCGGTGGACTTGGCCGCTGCCGGGGTGGCCTTCGCTGCCGGGGTGGCCTTCGCTGCTGGCGAAGGCGCCTTCCTGGCCCAAGGACGGGGACCCGGCGGACCGGGAGGGGACGGGGCGACGACGACGTCGGCCACCACGTCCGAGACCTGGTCGGCGACGGCGAGGGCGATGGCCTTCAACTGCACCTCGTCGAGCTCCAGGGGCCTTGAAGGCGCCTCTGTCGCCAGTCGGACGTCGGCGAGCTCAGCCAGGACCTTTCGGAGCCCGCCCTCCACCTGGTCGAGCCGCTTCGGGAGCGACGAGAGCGACGACAGCGTGCCGGTCAGGTGGTCCTCCTGAGCCCGGCGCTCAGCGGCCATCTCTTCGAACACCCCGGTCATGGCGTGCGCCCACCGCTCGTCGTCTCCCTGGACCGTGGCCAGCTCCTCAATCCATCCCGTGAGCCGACGCAACGTCTCGGCGGTGGCGATGGTGGTGCGCCGCAGCTCCGTGATGGAGGTGGCGTGCATCCTCCGGTAATCCTCGAGATCCGACGACGTCCCTTTCGCCGCTCGCGACACCGTCTCGACGTACTCGTCGAGACGGTCGTTCAGCACCGAACGAAAGCTCCCGGTGGCATCGGCGACGGCATCGATCCGGCTCGACAGGGCGGTCACCGCCGTTTGCAGCGAGTCGAGCCCGGCCAGGATCACCGGGTCGGGACCGCTGGGCAGGGCGCTCACCGCCGTTTGCAGCGAGTCGAGCCCGGCCAGGACCGCCGGGTCGGGACCGCTGGGCAGGGCGCTCACCGCCGTTTGCAGCGAGTCGAGCCCGGCCAGGAC
>JBPCJK010000173.1:0-5515 GCA_051005375.1 Acidimicrobiales bacterium | reverse complement strand
CCACGGCCAGCGAGCCCGACGAGGCGGGCAAGTTGATGATGGCCCTCAACCTGGAGCGGGCGGGGCGCGACATGGGAGCAGCGATCGACCACCTCACCTCCAGTGAAGCGGTGCGGGGAGAAGGCGTGGGCGTGGTCGGCTTCTGCATGGGCGGCGGCCTGGCCATGATGCTGGCCACCCAGCGACCCGACGAGGTGCGGGCCTGCGTGGCCTTCTACGGGCTCATCCCCTGGCAGTCGGCCGAGCCCGACTGGTCCCGGCTGCAGGCGCCCGTCCAGGGCCACTTCGGCGAGGAGGACGACCTCTTCACGCCCGACAAGGTCCACGGGCTGGAGCAGGCGCTGTCGGACCTGGGCAAGGAGCACGAGCTGTTCGTCTACCCCGGGACGGGCCACGCCTTCTTCAACGACGATCGGCCCGAGGCCTACGACGAGTCGGCCGCCAGCCCCGCCTGGACCCGGACCCTGGAGCTCCTCCGGGCCAAGCTGGGCTGAGGCCGATGGCGAGCGCGGGCAAGCTAGTGCAGTGCAGCTCCTCGACGACGAAGCGGATCTGGTCACCCGCTACCTGGAGCTCGGCTTGGCTCTCGGCCGCCATGTCGACGGCCTGGTCGACGCCTACTTCGGCCCTGCCCCCGTCGCCGAGCGGGTGGCGGCCCAGGCGGCGGTGGCGCCGGCCCTTTTGGCCGAGGTCAGCCGGCGTCTGCTGGCCGACCTCGAGGCCGACCGGGGGCTCGACCCGAGCCGTCGCCACTGGGTGGTCGCCCAGGTGCGGGGCCTACACACCACCGCACGCCGCCTGAGCGGTGCCCCCATCGGCTACGCCGACGAGGTCGAGGCCTGCTACGGCGTCCGTCCCGCCATGGTGCCCGAGGACGCCCTAGTCGAGACCCACCGTCGCCTCGATGCCGTCCTCCCCGGCACCGGGCCCCTGGGCGAGCGCTACGGCGACTGGCGCGAGGGCCAGGCGGTGCCACCGGCGAGGCTGGAGGCGGCAGTGGCCAGCTTGGCCGACGACCTCCGGGAGCGCACCCAGCGCTGTTTCGGGCTCCCGGAGGGGGAGCAGGTCGACTTCGAGCTGGTGACCGACAAGCCCTGGGCCGGGTTCAACACCTACCTGGGCGGGCTGCGGTCGCGAGTGGCGGTGAACGTCGACCTGCCCGTGCTCAGCCCCACCCTGGCCCACCTGGTGGCCCACGAGGCCTACCCCGGGCACCACACCGAGCACTGCCGCAAGGAGGTGGGCCTGGTGCGGGGGCGGCGGTGGCTGGAGGAGACCATCTTCTTGGTCGGGACCCCCCAGTGCCTCATCGCCGAGGGCCTGGCCGACCTGGGGCTGGAAGTCGTCGTGTCACCTGATCCCGCCCAGGTGGCCATCATGGCCGCCGCCCACCTCCGCCCCTTGGGCATCCCCTTCGACGCCGAGGTGGTGGCCACCGTGGCGGCGGCGGGGGAGGGCCTCCAGGGGGTGCGGGGCAACGTCGCCCTGCTCCTGCACGAGCACGGGGCAAGCGCCGACGAGGCCGTCGCCTACGCCGAGCGCTGGGCGCTGCTGCCCCGGCGCCGGGCCGAGAAGCTGGTGTCGTTCCTCACCGACGCCACCTGGAGGGCCTACGTCACCTGCTACGTGGAGGGCCTGCCCCTGTGCCGGCGCTTCGTGGCCGGCTCCCCGGCCCGTTTCCAGCGTCTGCTCACCGAGCAGCTGACGCCGGACCAGTTGGCGCCCCCGGGGGCCTCCTAGGGTCGGGGGCATCGACGCCAGCACGGCCCAGGATCGGAGCGCTCGATCCATCTGGCCAAGATGGCTCTCCTGGTCGACCCGGCGAGCCATCGGCGGGCCGACCAGCTCGTGGCTCTTGCGCTGATCGAGGCGGACGACATGTTCGCCCGAGCTCACGCGCTCGCCGTGGGAGCAATCATCGACGCCCGTCAGAGCGGATTGGGGCGGGCGGAGCAACGGTGGGGAGAGTTCGACAGCATCCTTGGTTCTATGGGTGTTGCCGGCAGGGGAGCGGTCATTGGGAAAGGATCAGTGGCGGACGCCAGGGACATGCTCGAACATCTCGCAGAGCTGTTCGGGCTCTGGCGCGAGACGGTGGCCGGCGGACCGGCGCCGTTCGACCGCGGTACCGGAGTGGCGTCCACGGCCTCGCCCGATGACAGGCTCGCAGAGATCGAGGCCGTGCCTGCCCTTGTTCGGCGCACCGGCGACGAGTGCGCGGCAGCGGCCTGGCAGTGGCACCGGAGTGGGGCTCTGGCCGCCATGGGACGTGATGAGGATGCCCGGGTCAGCGCCCGGGTGGCGGTCGAGGCGGCTCAGCGCCTGCCGGATGTTCTTCGACCAACAGAATCGCTCTACGTCCTTGACGTCGCGTCCGAGGGCAGGGGCGACAGGTCCGGCAGCGCAGCGTTCTACTTCGCGGCCCTGGGCAAGGCGCGCGGCAAACATGGCTTTCTCCTCCCGCATACGGGCCCGGATGGCTGCTGCGCTGCTTGCCAACGGCCAGCCGGAGGGCGCCGAGGACTGTCTGGCACGAGCCCTCATCGAGACACGAGTGCTTCAAGCCGAGCTGGCCATCGCCCGCGATGACCCCGCAGCGGATTCGCTCCTCGAGGCGGCGTCGGCCATGGTCCAGCCGTCCGGCAACTCGATCAGTTTCAACGTGCCGGACTTGACCTGGCTTGGCTGAGACTCGTCGGCTGTTGTCAGCGTCGGCGCCCATCAGCGCGCAATCGGACAAGGATCAAGCCATGACCAACAACCGTCAGAAGCTTGAGCGGGAGGGGGTTGCCGTGGGCTCAACGGCTTCGCCCGCGGGCGGAATACCCACGGTCATCGACGTGGTCATGGCGGCCCGCGGCGAAGCGCCCACCGTGGTCGCCAACGTGGAGGCGGCGCTGGTCTGCCGGTTCACCCGGGAGGTCGTCGTGGTCGACGACGGTTCCCGCGACGACACCGCCGAGCGGGCGGAGGCGGCCGGCGCCAAGGTCATCCGCAGGGAAGGCGCCATCGGCTCCAAGGCCCTGGCCATGGCCGCCGGCGTGGCCGCCAGTGACGCCCCCACCATCCTCTTCGTCGACGCCGACTGCACCGGCCTCACCGGCGCCCACCTCGACGCGGTCTGCCGGCCGTTCCTGGAGGGCCGGGCCGTCATGTCCATCGGCTTCTTCGACTACGGCCGGTTCTGGAACTGGCTGGTGCTGCGCACCCCGCCCCTGAGCGGGCAGCGCGTCGTGCCCCGGTGGGTGTTCGAGGCCATCCCCCCGGAGCACCTCCACGGCTACACCGTGGAGGTGCGCATGAACGAGGTGCTGTGCGAGGCCCGGCTCCCCTTCAGCGGGCGCATCATGGCTGGCACCTACCACCGCACCAAGCGCCACAAGGTGGGCCGGGCCGAGGGCATGCGCCAGACCTGGCTGATGTACAAGTCCCTGGTGTGCCTGCTCGTCCCCCTGGGCGACATCCGCTGGCGCACGTACTGGTTCTACCTGCGCAACCTCACCGTCGAAGCCACCGCCGAACCGGGGGACTGACGACCTTGGGTGCACTGTTCAGGGCTCGTCGTTGCCCTCCACGTCGTTGCCCTCTACGTCGGCCTTCGTGCCGAGGACGTTGAAGTCACGGTCGAGATGGACGTCGAGCTGTGTGCCGTTGTCGAGGGTGACTTCGACCTCGTAGTAGCCGTCCTCGTCACCGACCTCGGTGTCGCTGACCCGGCCCCCGCCGGCGTGGCCGAGGGCGGCAGCCGTCGCCTGCTTGAGGGCTTCTCCGGTGATGGCCGGCTCGGTGTCATCGCCACCGCTGGCGGCCACGGCGCCGGTGCCTACCCCGCCCGCGGCCACGGCGAGGGCGACGGCTGCGATCCATTTGGACTTGCGCTGCATCTCTGCCTCCTTTGATGAAACGTGCTTCGATTAGCATGCCGGAACCAAGCTGACCAGGCCCTGAATCGACCTGGGCCGACATCGGAACCCCTCAGCTCGCAGGGCGGACCTCCACGATGACCTGGCGCAGCGCTTCGGCCCGGGCTGCCGCGTCGGGCAGGTTGCCTGCCTCCGCCGCTCCCCGCACCTCGACCAGGGCAGCCTCCAGAGCTGCACGGTTCGATGGGGTCACAGCGTGATCCACTCGGTCCCAGGTGGCATCGATGATGGCCATGTTCCCCACGACGCCTGCGGTGTCGCTGGCCCCGGCGTCGGCGATGAGCTTCCGGCCCCAGACTTCCACGCGGGCCAGGTCGATCTCGGCTGGGGACTGGAACTGGAGGCTGAGGTCGAGCTCGGCCCGGGCCACGCCCACCGAGGCCTGGCGGACGTCGGCCGGCTCCTGCGCCCTGACCGCCGCCGAAAGCACCGCCAGGGCGTCGCTCATCTGGACGGCGAGCAGCGACGGCGGGCCGGTCCCGGCGTGGCTGGCCCACGCCGTGGTCATGCCGGCGACGGTGTCCGACAGCCCGGCCCAGTCCCGCGAGGGAGCGCTTCGGAAGATCTCGGCTGCGCCGGCCCGCAGCGTGGCGAGGTCGGCGGGCACTTCCCCACCCTTGGCGTCAACGGGCACAGCAAGGGCCAGGGTGAGGAGCTCGCTGTCCTCCACCTTGGCCTCGAACTCGCCGTAGCCAGGAGCGAAGACCTTGTCTTCGCGGCTGCCGTCCATGGGGCGCTCCTGCACGGCGATAGCGCCGGGGACCCGCCCCCGAGGGCCGTCGACCGTCTTGGTGGACCTGACGATGACCTCTTCGAAGACGAGCTTGGGGATGTTCTCGGGCCGGTAGACGTCGCCCACCTTGGGTTTGGCGGGCATGATCATCCCCGCCGGCCCGTCCTTGCCGGCAAGCCAGGTGCCCTCGTGGGTGTCCACGACGCCATCCTTGTAGTTGGCGACGTCCTCCCCCAGGTACCAGACCGCGCCGTCGTCGGCCTGGGCGAAGAAGTCGTGGGCGATCTCGGCGACGGTCGCGTCCTTGAAGGCGACGAACTGGGATACGGCGGCCTCGATCTTCTGACCGCCCCACTCGATCGTCTTCCGTTCCGGCAGCAGGGTGATCTCCACCCGCAGCTGCTGGCCCTCGTCGACGCCGAGCTGGACGACCTGCGTCAAGTCGCTGATGGGGAACAGGGGGTTGGTGATCTTGGTGGGATCGGAGAAGACCGGGGAAGCCAGATCGACGCGTGCGCCAGCCGGCGCAGAGGCTGACGTGCCGCCATCGCCACATCCGGTGAGCAGCGCCGCCATCACGGCGAGGCCGATGACGGGCGTGGTGGAACGGCGTTTGGAGGTCCTTCTCAACGAAGCTGGGATGACCGGCTGGTGAGCATCCACCGCTGAGGCGGAGGCCTCGCCGAATCTCGTGACTGTTCGACGGTCCGAGAGACGGGAGGCCCCAGTGGCCGAAGGTAGTGCTGCGCTGTGGTTCAGCGCGTCAGGGTTCGAGCTGCTCGACGTCGTTGACGACGGCGTGGAGCTGGTGGTGTCGGTGCAGACGACGGCGACGGTGGTCGGCTGCTCGGAGTGCGGC
>JBPCJK010000172.1:0-5137 GCA_051005375.1 Acidimicrobiales bacterium | reverse complement strand
TCGATCGGGACGGCCAGCTGCTGGACGACTTCAGGATCACCCGGCGCGGCACCGTGCTCGCCGTCCGTAACGCCCCGTCGCCCGCGGCGACGTCCGCCCTCGCCATCGCCGAGCACATTGTCGATCTCGCTCTCGACCGGAAGGACGCACGCTCCTGACCCACCCGTACCCAGCGTCCACCGACCCGGGGAGGCTCGCGATTCAGGACCCCTAGCCTCAGGCACGGTTCAGTACTCCCTCCTGCGGCACCCGGACAACGTGGAGTCGGTGCTGACCTACGACGGCACTTCCGAGATGCCCACCTTTGTCATCGGCCAGGCGCTGACCGGGCTGAGCGCCTTCAGCTGAGCGCCTTCAGGTGGGCGGTGCCGGTTCTCCGGCGTCGGCCTTCTCCAGGACCGGGCGCAGGGCGGCGATGGCGTGCTGGCGGTGATCGGCGAGCACCAACAGGGCGGTCGTGGCGTCGCCAGCCCTGACCGCCGCAACCACTGCCATGTGCTCGGCCTCGACCAGCTCGCGGTGGTGCTCCTCGTTGTAGTAGACCGAGCGGTAGACCTCGGTCGCATCCCACAGCAGGCGGATCAGCCACACCAGTCGAGGCATGGCGCACGCCTCGATGAGGGCGAAGTGGAAGCGCCGGTTCGCAGCCGTCATGGCGATCACGTCCGCGATGAGCGCCGCGGCCTGCACGTCGCGCTCGGCCTCCTCGAGCCGGTCGATGTCCTCGGCGGTCATCTGAGGCACGGCGGCGATGACGGCCTCGGCCTCGAGGATCTCGCGGATCCGGTAGACCTCCAACAGGTCCGAGAGGGACAGCTTGGTGACGAAGTAGCCGCGATGGGCCAGGTAGGTGACCTGTCCCTCGCCCTCGAGAATCTTCAGCGCTTCTCGCAACGGGACCCGGCTGACGCCGAGCTGGACGGCCAGGGCGTCCTGCACGATCTGCTGGCCGGGGCGCAGCCTGCCGGTGGCGATGAATCGCCGCAACTCGACGAGCACTGCCTCCTGGGCTGTCGGCGGCCGCTTGAACTCCTCGCTCATCCCACCTCCTCCGCGCCGTCGAGTCCGTGGGTGCCATCCGCGCTCTCAAAGCCAAGCGTGTCCTCGGTGCTATCGAGCCAAGCGAGGATCTCCTTCTCGTCCCCGCCTAGCGAGGGAGGGCGATGGCGATAGCTGACCGCGGTCGCCGACAGCCGCAACGGGTTGGCGATCTGGACCGATCCGTCGACGTCGACGATGGGCTCGAGCCCGAGCGACTGGGCCAAGCGCATGCCCTGGGCGACGTCGTTGATCGGCCCGCAGGGGATCCCCGCGCCGGTCAGCGTGGCGAACCACTCTTCGGCGCCGCGGGTGCGCAGCACCGTCCCGAGGGCAGCGGTGAGTAGCTCACGGTGAGCCACCCTGGTCGCGTTGGTCGCGAACCGCGGGTCGTCCTTCAGGTGGGACAGACCGAGGCAGTCACACAGCGCCTGGAACTGCCGGTCGTTGCCGGCGGTGATGATCAGCGGCCGGTCGGCGGTGCGGAACGGCTCGTAAGGGCAGATGCCGGGGTGCCGGATGCCCATCCCGTGCGCGACGTCGCCGGTGAGGGCGTAGGCGCCTCCGAAGTTCACCAGCCCGGAGAGCATCGAGGACATGAGGTTGAGCTCCACCCGCTGCCCCTCTCCCGAGCGCTCCCGGTGGTGCAGCGCGGCGAGGATGCCCACGGCCGCGTGCAGGCCGGTGAGGACGTCGGCCGTCGCGATACCGGTCTTGGACGGGGTGTCGGCGTCCGGCCCGGTGAGGCTCATCAGCCCCGAGACCGCTTGCACCACCAAGTCGTAGCCGGGTATCTCCGCACCGCCGTAGGTGCCGAACCCGGTGATCGAGCAGTAGATGAGCCGGGGGTTGAGGTGCCGGACCGAGTCGTAGTCGAAGCCGAGGCGCGCCATGCTGGCACCGCGGAAGTTCTCGATCATCACGTCGGCGCGCTGGACCAGCTCCATGCCGCGACGCCTTCCCTCGGGACTGCTCAGGTCGAGGGCGATGCTGCGCTTGTTGCGGTTGATCGACAGGAAGTAGGTGCTTTCGCCCCCGGGGGTCCACGGCGGCCCCCAGTGACGGGTGTCGTCGCCGCTCGGGGACTCGACCTTGATCACCGTTGCGCCGAGGTCGCCGAGCAGCATGGTGGCATACGGACCGGCCAGCACGCGGCTGAAGTCCGCCACCACGACGCCGTCCAGGGGACCTGAGATGCTCACGATGGTTACCCTAACGAGTATTGGATCCAATTTCTCCCCTCGTGGACCGACCGCATCGCCAGGACGTCCTCTCCGGCGTCCGCGGCGAGGAGGCCCTGAATGGACGTGCCATTCCCAGAGGGACCACCAACGCACCTGCGCAGTGGGACGCCGCAGTACCGCCGGACGAGCCTTGTCCTGTTCGTGGCCGGCTTCTTGGCGTTCGCCATGCTGTATGTCGCCCAGGGGATACTGCCCGGCGTCAGCCACGACTTCTCCGTCTCGCCCGCGACGGCGAGCCTCACGTTGTCACTAACCACACTGCCGCTCGCAGTGGCCGTCCTCGTCGCGGCCTCGTGGTCCGAGGGGCAGGGGCGCAGAAGGCTGCTGATCGGCGCGGTCCTTTCCGCCGCTGCGCTCACCATCGCGGCATCGGTCGCCCCCAGCTTCGGAGCGCTGCTCGCGCTGCGAGTGCTCACCGGGCTTGTCCTGGCCGGTCTTCCGGCGGTGGCGATGGCCTACGTCGCAGAGGAGTTCCATCCGTCCGGGCTGGGCACCGCCATGGGTCTCTACATCAGCGGCACGGGCCTCGGCGGGATGACTGGCCGGCTCGCAGGGGGTCTGTTGGCCAGCGCCTCGAGCTGGCGCGTCGCCATGGCCGGGGTGGGCGGGGTGTGCCTCGTCGGCGGACTGTGGGTGGCCCTGCGGCTGCCGTCCTCCCGTAACTTCGTCGTCACGCCCGGTGGCATGCGCGAGCGGTTCTCTGGGCTGCGCGGACCCTTGCGCGACCCGGTCATCATCCGGCTCGCCCTGTGCGGGTTCGTCCTCATGGGCAGCCTGGTCTCGTTCTACAACTACCTTCAGTACCGCCTCGCAGAGGCGCCGTTCGACCTGTCGGCCACGCTGGTCGCACTCGTCTTCCTGCTCTACCTCTTCGGCACGGTCAGTGCCAACTGGATGGGGCGGCTGACCGACCGGCGCAGCCGGCGTAGCGTGCTACTGCTCGGTATGGCGATCATGGCGGCAGGAGCGCTGCTCACCCTCGCCGACGTGCTACCCCTCGTGCTGGCCGGCGCCGCCGCGATGGTCTTCGGGTTCTTCGGGGCTCACTCGGTGACCAGCGGCTGGGTCAACGTCTGGGCCACCCGGCAACGAGCCCAGTCCTCCGCCCTGTACCTCTTCGGCTACCACATCGGCTCAAGCATGGCCGGCTTCGTGGGAGGGCTGTTCTATCTGGGTTTCGGCTGGCAGGGCGAGGTCGGCACTGTGCTGGTCCTTCTGGCCGGGGGCCTGCTCGTCGCCCTCTTCCTGCCGGCGGGTGGTGGCCACGTGCCGGGTGCGCAGTCGGCCACCGAGCCGGCCGCAAAGCCGACCTGACCGCAGGGGCTGCGACGCTTCGGATCCAATATCCAAGATTCTTGATTTGTGGCGCGCATCACGATAGACAGTCCGCAGGCACAAGTGCCACATGAGAGGCGGACGTCGTGAGGTCGAGAACAATGGCAGTGACTGCGGTCATCGCCGCAAGCAGTCTTCTGGTGGCCGGATGCGGCTCCAAAGGTGAGGAGAAGGTCGCGGGCGCCGCAAGCTCCGGGATGTTGACGATCGGTGCGTCCCTCTCGCTGACCGGTTCACTGGCCCGTGAAGGCCAGCTCACCCAGGAGGGCTACCAGCTCTGCCAGGAGAAGGTCAACGCCAAGGGCGGGGTCGACATCGGCGGCAAGAAGGTCAAGCTCGACATCCAGTACCAGGACGACACGTCCAAACCCGACGTCGCGGCGCAGCTGGTCGACCAGTTCAACGACAAGAGCGTCAAGCTGGTCCTCAGCTCTTACGGCTCGGCCAACACCGAGGCCCAGGCAGCGGTTATCGAGCGCAACGGCCAGGTCATGGTCGACTCCGCAGGCGCCGACAACAAGATCTTCAGCAAGGGCTACAAGCGCACCTTCGCCGTACTGTCGCCGGCCACGGAATACGCCTCCGCGATCGTCAAGGCCATCGCCGACCTCGCCACGCCCAAGCCCAAGAGCGTCGTGTTCCTCTCCGCCGACGACGGCTTCTCCAAGACCGTCACTGAAGGTGGCATCAAGACCGCCAAGGAACAGGGCTTCACCGTCCTGGACCCGCAATACTTCCCCAACGGCGCCTCCGACGTCAGCTCCGCGCTGACGAAGGTCAAGGGCAAGAACCCCGACGTCATCATCGGCTCGGTCCACCTCGTGGAGGGCGTGGCCATCGTCAAGCAGGCCAAGGAGCTCGGGGTGACGCCGGCTGGCTTCGGCGAGACCGTGGCGCCGCCGACGCCGGACTTCGCCAAGTCCCTGGGTGCCCAGGCCGAGAATGTCCTCGGCTCCAGCCAGTGGACCGACGCCACGATGGGCGAGGACAAGTACTTCGGCACCGCCAAGGACTACGCCAAGGACATCCAGGCCAAGTTCGGCCACGCGCCGGACTACCACGACGCCGAGGCCACAGCCGCCTGCCTGGCCCTCGTGCTGGCCGCCGAGAAGGCGGGCTCCTCCGACGTGAACAAGGTCCGTGACGCCCTCGCGGGCCTGGACACCGAGTCGTTCTTCGGCAAGATCAAGTTCGACGCCACCGGACAGAACACCTTCAAGCCCATGTCGGTCATCCAGGTCCAGAACGGCAAGGCATTGACGGTGTGGCCCAAGGAGTCCGCCGAGGCCAAGATGATCTGGCCCGGTACGACGCAGTGAGTGCATTCCTCCAGGCCACGGTCTACGGTCTCCTCCAGGGAGGGCTCCTGGCGCTGGTCGCCGTGGGGTTCTCGTTGGTCTGGGGTGTGATGAACGTCGTCAACCTGGCCCACGGTGCGTTCGTCATCCTCGGGGCCTACATCGGCTGGGAGATGCACCAGTGGTTGGGGCTGGATCCCTTCCTCGGCATGTTCGTCTCCG
>JBPCJK010000171.1:0-4605 GCA_051005375.1 Acidimicrobiales bacterium | reverse complement strand
GAGGTGTTCCGGGCCTTCTACGACGGCCACGGCACCACCGCCGGCAGGGCCAACGTGGTGCGAGACCTGTCCACGGTGCGCAGCCGGGTGCGGGAGGCGGCACCGGCCGAGCGCCAACTCATCGAGGAGGTCGAGCCGGCCGTCCAGGCGGTGCTGGGCCTCCCTGGCGAGCCTTCCCCCCAGCACGTCCTGCTGGTCGGTTCATTCTCCACCGACGCCGACGTGGGGCGCCTCGGCGGCGAGGTGACGCTGTTCCACTGCCTGGAGTGGTTCCACTCCGAAGAGGGCATGCGCGTGCTCATCGCCCACGAGGACACCCACGCCTGGCACGAGATCGCCCTCCGGGCCGAACCACCCGAGGACGATGCCGCCTGGCTGGCCTTCTACGAGGGGGTGGCCATCATGGCGTCCCGGGCGGTGGTGCCCGGACGTCCCGACGACGACTACTTCTGGTACGGCCACGGGGGCTTCGCCGACTGGCTGCCATGGTGCCGGGAGCACCACGACGACCTGTTGGAGCGCTTCGCCGCCGGGCTCGACGAGCCTGGCGCGGTCGAGACCTGGTTCGGCGCCGGCCTGGTCGAGGGGCGCTGGCGTACCGGGTACTACGTGGCCAGCGAGGTAGTGGCCGGCCTGGGCGTCGGACTCCCCGAGCTGGCGTCCATGACCGTCGACGAGGGCCAGGCCGTCATCCGAACGGCGCTGTCCGGTTGAGCCGGGTCCGGGTTCTGTACGCCGCCGGCCCTGGGTCGCTGTACGCCGCCGGCCCTGGGCTCCAGCGCCCCCACCCGTTCTGGCCCCTGGGATGGTCGTCATGGCGACCAGTCCTGGGTTCAGAAGGGTAGATGGGTGACATGGCGGGGCGTTGGGCGACCTGCTGGGTAGGGCGGGACGACACCCGACACGAGGAGGACCCAAAATGGCCAGCGCCCACAGCCCGGCGGACGATGTCGTCTACAACCTGGTGAGCATCCAGTACCACGCCCTCAAGGGCGCCGAGGTCTACGACCGGTTCATCGACGACGCCCACGGGCACGGGGACGTGGTGGACTTCATCCGCCAGGTGCAGACCGAAGACGCCCAGCGGGCGATCCGCTGCCACGAGTTGCTCGGCGGGTTGACCAAGGGCCACGGGATCGGCTGATCTCGGGTTGGACTCCGGGAGACCTGTGGTCGCTACCCGTCGGCGAAGGGACGAGTGGGCTCGGCGACGCAGGCGGCCCGAAGGGCGGCGAAGGCATCGTCGATGTCGTCGCCCCACAGGTCCCAGCTCGACACTCGCAAAGCGAAGAGCTGGAGCGCCACCGGCGTGGCCAGCAGGGTCTCCTCGTCGAAGCACTCCATCCCCTCCGCGGCCAGCGCCTCCTCGACGTCAGCCCTGGCCGGCGCCAGCTCGTCGGGGAGATCTCGGCGCACCAGCACGGTGCGGGGAGCGATGCGCACGGCGGCGGCGACGTTGCGCCCGACCAACAGGGTGGGGCGCTCCACATGGAACCGGGGAGAGTGACCGGCCGCCTGATCACGTCCGAAGGCCTGGAGCACGGCGGCATCGTCGACCGCCGGCCCCGTCGGCTCCACAAAGGGAGGGACCACGCCCTCAGCCACGGCCGACGGGCCCTCGGGTCCCCAGCCGTCCTGGCCTGCAGATCACCCGTTCCGGCCTGCAGATCACCCGTTCCGGCCTGCAGAGCAACGCGGAAACCACAGCGATCGGCAGGCCAGAACCAAGGAGCTGATGACCGGAGGGCTCACTGCACGGCCTCCTGGTCATGCCGTCGTCAGCTCTCGGAGCATGTCGACGGAGATGCGCTCGACCATGCCGGTGCCGGACTCGAGCTCCAGACCACCACCCCGGTCGATCCTACGAGCCGTCCCCCTGGTCTCTCCCTTGGGCAGGAGCCGCAACTTGACCCGGTGACCGAGTAGCGCGCAGCGTCGCTCGTAGGCGGCGGCGGCGCCCTGGGGGCCATCCTGGCACTCGCCTGCGGCCTGGTCGAGGGCTCCGACCACCGCTTCCAGCAGCTCCTCCCGGCGCTCCCCCTCCAGGCCAAGCCGGTCGAGGTCGAGGCGCACCGTCACCACCGAGGCCCGGACCTCGCCGGGGCCGAGTTGCGACTCGGCCTTGATGGAGGCGACCACGTCGTCACGCCCGCCGTCGACCACCCGGTCGGGCCACCACACCGAGAGCTCCCGGCCGGTGACCGTCTCGGCGCCGTTGAGCACCCCCAGGCCACCGACCAGCCAGGCCACATCGGCTTCCTCGGGAGCGACCGGAGGGCGCAGGACCATGGCCAGGATCAGGCTCGACGTCTGCGGTATCGGCCAGGCCTCGCCCAGACGGCCGAGGGGGCTGATCTCGTGGTCGATCACCACCACCGACCCTGCCGGCGCCGCCTCCTGGCGGGCCCATGCCCCCGCCATGGCCCCAGCAGAGACGGCCACCGGGAAGAACCGCATCAACCGCCCGTAGCGCTCCACCGTCTCCAGCTCGCCTCCACCCACCGCACTCATTTGCTGGTCCGCGGCGTGAGCCGATCCACCCGCCACTGTCCCTCCTCGTCGGTGAGCTCCACGCTGGCCACGGGAAGGCCCGGCAGCTTCAGCACTTCGGGGAGCGGCGCCACCAGGATCACCCTGGCCGTGCCGGGTTTGCCGTCGTCGCCGGCGGCGGGGTCGAGCTCGGCCTCCACGGCGTCGAGGTCGTTGCCGGCCAGGTCGGCCCGCAGGCCGCCGATCAGGTCGGCCAGGAACTCCTCCCGCTCTGCTCGAGCCGCGGTTCCCTCCCGCAACCGGGCAGCCAGGGCGTCGTCCATGCCGTGTTGGCCACCGACACGCAGCACCACTCGCCGGCCCTCGGCCGACAGAAGGTCCCACACCGTGTGGTGCTCCCCCCAAGCCACAGCATCCACAAACGCCTTCGCCACCTCCTCGGGCGTCACCTCCGAACCCGTCGTTTCCGTCACAACGCCGCCCTCCCCCGCCTTTCAGCGCGGCAAGGGTGGCACCAAGGGAGCCGGAGTGACTTGAGCGAGCCCGGACGGGTGGCACCGAGGGGAGGGGCCCAACCCCGGAGCGAAGCGGAGCGGGTTGGGAGGGGTCCCGCTCGGTGACAGGACCCGTCCGGGCGGGCTTGGCACCCGGCGGGCACGGCGGGTGACGGGTCCCGCTCCGTGACAGGACCCGGACGGGCGGTGGGTAGCGGGGGTCTCATGGCCTCTCCCAGCCGAGCGAGTAGAGGAAGTCGCGCACGGCGATGCGCTGGGGGCCCTGGAGGGCGTTGCCGACGGCTTGGTCGAGGGCCCGGTCGGCGTTCTCCCGGGCGTCCTCGCTCTCCAGGCGCCGGTGGGCGTCGAATCGGGCCCGCAGCCCGGCGTCGAGCTGCTCGGTGGGGAGCTCGATGAGCACCGAGAGCTCGGACTCCATGACCGCGAGGGCGCCGTCGTAGCCAAGTCGGCCCGACGCCAGCGCAAGCTCGGTGAGCAAGCGCCGGTTCTCGGCGGGAAGGGTCAGCATCCGGGTGAGCCGCTCCCTGATGAGGGCGAGGCGCTCGTCAGGGGCGGCGGAGGCGAGCAGGGCTACGAAGTGGTCAGCGCGCGAGAGGCCCGGCGCCCGCTCGGCCAGCTCCTTGTCGGTCCGCTCCAGGCTGGCGTAGGACTGGCGCCAGGCGTCGGCGTGCACCCGGGAGTCGAACACCGCCACCGCGTCCTCGAAGCAGGTCAGGGCCCTCCGTAGGTTGGCGGTCCCACCCAACCCGGCCCAGGCCAGACCCAGGTTGTGCTTGACCAGGGCGTACTGAAAGGGGAAGGCGGTGCGGGTGAACACCATGAGCGACTCTTGGAAGGCCGATACCGCCTCACGCAGCAGTCGTGGCCGCTCCTCAGGGCGCAGACCGGCCAGGGCGCTGTAGGTGGCGCCCAGGCTGTGCTGGACCAGGCCCTGGTGGTACGGCGCCTCCTCGGGGTCGAGCTCCGAGGCCGCCCGACGGTGGTCGGCCAGCGCCGCCTCGAGGCCCTCCTCGGTCCCGGTGGCGGCATGGGCCATGCCCCGGCTGTGCAAGGTGGCCACCCGACCTCGGCGGCCCTCGGGGGTGGCCGTGTCGAACAGGTCGACGGCCTGATCGCAGGCGGCGACGGCGAGGTCGAGGCGACCCAGCTCGGCCAGCACCAGGCCCAGGTTGTTGAGCACCGCCGCCCGCTCGTCGTCTCGCTCATGGCCTTCGAGCAGCCCGGCAGCCCGCTCGAAGAGCTCCGCCGCCTTGGCCCGATCCCCCAGCGCCCGCCGCGCCGCCCCGGCGCCGTTGAGCACCCGGGCGTGTTCGATGGGGTCGAAGCGGGGGTCGAAGATGGCCGCAGCCACGTCGTAGTAGGCCAGCGCCTTACGCAGGCCAGCCTCCGGGCTGCCCTCCGGCGACTCGGCGTGGGCCAGACCCAAGCGGTAGGCCAGGGCGGCGTGCTCGTGGGGTCGCACTGCCTTGGGCGTCCGCTGCAACCGGAGCTCGAGGTCCTCGATGGCGCGATGGCGGTCGGCGCCGGCGTCAGGGGGACGGGTCCCGGCCTGGGATGCCATCAGGCGGGCTGGGCGTCGACGGTGCCGGCAGGTCCCACC
>JBPCJK010000170.1:0-8714 GCA_051005375.1 Acidimicrobiales bacterium | reverse complement strand
GCACCGCCTCGGCATCCAGGCCTTCGAACCTGTGCTCGTCGAGGGCAAGGCCATCCAGATCCACCCCCTGGTGTGCACCGCCTTCAACGCCGACTTCGACGGCGACCAGATGGCCGTGCACCTGCCGCTGTCGGCCGAGGCCCAAGCCGAGAGCCGGGTCCTCATGCTGTCGGCCAACAACATCCTCTCCCCGGCCAACGGTCGGCCCATCATCACCCCCACCAAGGACATGGTGCTGGGCAGCTACTACCTCACCCTGCTCACCCCCAAGGCCAAGGAGGAGCGGCGGGTGTTCCGCCACCTCCACGAGGTGGAGCGGGCCTACGAGGCCGGCGACATCACCCTGCACGAGGAGATCGAGGTTCGCATCCCGGCGCTGCGCGACGCTGCCGCCTCCAACGGGACCTCGGTGTACACCCCGACGACGGCCGGGCGCTTTTTCTTCAACCAGACCCTGCCCGAGGACTTCGGCTACGTCAACGACGTCATCGGCAAGCGCAACACCAACATCGGCTCGATCATCGAGCGCCTGTCCGACAACTACTCCAAGGCCACGGTTGCATCCTGCGCCGACCAGATCAAGAACATCTCCTTCCGCTTCGCCACCCAGTCGGGCCTCACCTTCTCCATCGATGATGTGCGCACCCCGGTGGAGAAGCGGTCCATCCTCGACCGCTACGAGAAGGAAGCCGAGAAGGTCGAGACCCAGTTCAAGCGGGGGATCATCACCGACGGCGAGCGGCGCCAGAAGGAGGTCGAGATCTGGACCAGTGCCACCGCCGAGGTGGAGGCGGCCATGCGGATGGGGATGGAGTCAGACGTCTTCAACCCCATCGAGATGATGGTGACCTCCGGCGCCCGTGGCAACGTCTTGCAGATCCGCCAGATCGCTGGCATGCGGGGCTTGGTCACCAACCCTCGAGGCGACTTCATCCCCCGTCCCATCAAGTCCAACTTCCGTGAGGGCCTGACGATGTTGGAGTACTTCATCGCCACGCCCGGCGCCCGCAAGGGCCTGGTCGACACGGCCCTGCGCACCGCTGACTCGGGCTACCTGACACGTCGCCTGGTCGACGTGGCCCAGGAGCTGATCGTGCGCTCCGACGATTGTGGCTCGGCCCGTGGCTTGTGGATCGAGGGGATCGTCCCCGACGCCGCCGGCCACCGCAGCTACCTGGAGTCCCGCCTTGACGGGCGGGTCCTGGTCGACGACGTCACCCTGTCCGACGGACGGGTCCTGGCCACCGGCGAGATGATCGGTCCCGACGACCTGGTCGCCCTGCGTGACGACCCGGCAGTCGAGCGGGTGCGGGTTCGCTCCGTGCTCACCTGTGAGGCTGACCAGGGCGTGTGCGGCCTGTGCTACGGGCGTTCGCTGGCCACCGGCAACAACATCGAGCTGGGCGAGGCCGTGGGCGTCATCGCCGCCCAGTCCATCGGCGAGCCCGGTACCCAGCTCACGATGCGCACCTTCCACACCGGGGGCGTCTCCTCGGGGGTGGGCGACATCGCCGGCGGCCTGCCCCGGGTGGTCGAGCTTTTCGAGGCCCGCAGCCCCAAGGGCAAGGCCACGCTAAGCCGCATCTCCGGCGTGGTCCGGGTCGGTGACGACGAAGGCCGGGGCCGCACCATCGCCGTGGTGGGCGACGACGGCACCGAGGACGCCTACCTGGTCGCCGGCCCGAGCCGGCTGGAGGTGGTCGACGGTCAGGAGATCACCGCCGGCGATCCCATCGTCGAAGGCCCACGCGATCCCAAGGAGCTGCTCGACATCAAGGGGGTGCGTGAGACCCAGATGTACCTGGTCGACCAGGTCCAGCGGGTCTACCGCGACCAGGGCGTGTCCATCCACAACAAGCACATCGAGCTCATCGTTCGCCAGATGACCCGGCGGGTGGCTGTGCAGGAGCCGGGCGAGGCCCCCTTCCTTCCCGGAGAGCGGGTGGACGCCCGGGTCTACGCCGACACCAACCGGGAGCTGCTCCAGGCCGGGAAGGTGCCGGCCGAGGGTAGGCCCGAGCTCATGGGGATCACCAAGGCGTCGCTGGCCACCGACTCGTGGCTCTCGGCGGCGTCGTTCCAGGAGACCACCCGGGTGCTCACCGAGGCGGCCATCGAGTCGAGGTCTGACTCCCTGGTCGGGCTCAAGGAGAACATCATCATCGGCAAGCTCATCCCCGCCGGCACCGGCATGGATCGCTACCGGGCCTTCGAGACGGTGGCGCCCGATTACGAGCCCATGCAGTTCTGGACCTCCGAGGAGGACACCGGCGGCGACGACCTGGCCGGCTGGCTGGCCACCCAGGGTGGCGGGGCGTCGGGTGATGGTGAGGTCGCTGCCGCTGGTGCCACCGACGGCCAGGGGGTCATGGCCGATGTGATCGACCTCCCCCAGGAGGGCTCGGCCTAGCCGGCTTCCGGGGTGGCGCTTGCCGTTTCTGGCACCCGCAGCCTCCGGTGGCGTGATCCAGGTCCAGAAACGGCCGTCACGTCGTTGTTCGTGGGGGCGCGACGAGCAGCGAGCTACCATTCCCTGAGCATGGACCGGGGTCAGCCTCTCGTGAGTGCCTGGCCTTCTGCCGAGGAAGTCCCCCACAACCTGCCCGCTCCGCTGACCAGCCTGGTGGGCCGGCAAGCGGAGGTGGCTGAGGTGGCGGGCCTCTTCAGGGAGAGCCGGCTGGTGACCCTGGTGGGCCCCCCGGGGGTGGGCAAGACCCGACTCGCCCTGCACGTCGCCGTCGAGGTCCTCCCGACCTACCCCGATGGGGCCTGGTTGGTCGACCTGTCGCTGGTGTCGCAGCCTACGCTGCTCGTCCAGGCCGTGGCCTCAGCGACGTCGATCCGAGAGCGTGCCGGCAAGGACCTCCTGCCGACCGTGACCAGCGACCTGTCCGACAAGCGCCTTCTGTTGGTCCTGGACAACTGCGAGCACCTTCTCGACGCATGTTCCGCCTTCGTCTGCCGGCTCGCGCCGATATGCGGGAACGTGACGATCCTGGCCACCAGCCGCCAAGCGCTGGGCGTCGTCGGCGAGATCCCCTGGCTCGTACCCACCCTCACGCTGCCCGCGAGTGACTCCTCGGCCGATGTCTCGGCCAGCGAGGCGGCCCGCCTGTTCCTGGCCCGGGTCCCCGGCAGGGTGGACCTCACCGATGCGATCGCTGCCCCCGTAAGCCACATCTGTCGAAGGCTCGACGGCATCCCCCTCGCTCTCGAGTTGGCCGCCGGCCGGGTGGGGGAGCTCACACCCGAGGAGGTCGAGGCCAACCTCGACCACCGCTTCGATCTGCTCAGGACCGACCAAGCGGGGATCTCCGAGCGGCAACGGTCGCTGCGCGCTGCCCTGGAGTGGAGCCACGAGCTGCTCCCCGAGCCCGAGCGAGTGCTGCTGCGGCGGTTGTCCGTCTTCGCCGGCCCCTTCACCGCCGATTCCGCCGACGAGGTGGGCTCCCTGGAGCGCATCGGCGGCACCAGCGTGACCGGCGTCGTGGCCCGCCTGGCGACGAGGTCACTTCTCACCCGACAGACCGAGGACGGCCACACCCTCTATCGCCACCACGAGTCGATCCGCCACTTCGCCCGAGAGAAGTTGCGGGAGGCCGGCGAGGAGGAAGCCGTCTGCTCCGTCCACACGCAGTGGTTCGCTCGACTGGTCAGGGAGGCTGACGACCTGTCGGAAGAATCGGAACAGGCGCAGAGCATGGCGAAGCTGGCCACCAGCCATGCCGACCTGCGAGCTGCCCTGGAGTGGAGCATGGACCACGACCGTGATCCCGACCTCGGCCTGGCTCTGGCCGGCGGCTTGACCCGCTTCTGGGTCGGCCAGGGCCACCTTGGGGAGGCACGTGAGTGGCTGGCACGGGCTCTCGCCGGCGGACGAGGTGCACCCGAGCTTCGGGCCAAGGCGCTGTGGGGCGCCGGTCTGGTCGCCTGCCTGTTGGGAGACTTCGCCGCCGTCGGCCCCACCGTGGAGGAGGGCCTCGCCCTGGCTCGCCAGGCCAGCGACGGACGCATGCAGGCCCGGCTGCTCAACCTGGAGGGTGTGACCCGGATCTTCATCGACCCTCCGAATGCGCTGGAGGTGCTCAGCGAAGCCGTCGCCCTGGCCCGCCAGCACGACGAGACGGTCACCCTGGTCAGCTCTCTCGCCATGCTGGGCTTCGCCCGAGCGCTCTGCGGTGACCTCGACGCCGCCGACGACTCACTGGTGGAGTGCCTCGATCGCGGTGAGCATCTCGGTGACAGCCAGCCACTGGCCATGGGCCTGGTCGGGCTCGGCCACGTGCGTGTGCACCAGGGTGACCTGCCAGCCGCCAGCCACCTCCTCGACGACGGCCTGGCCATCGCCCGCCGGATCGGCAACCCCATCTGGGTCGCCCTGGCCCTGGCGTTCCTCGCCGAGCTGGACACCTCGCTCGGTGACTACGTTCGCGGCCGTCACGCCGCTGGCGAGGCCGCGACCGTGGCCCGCACGACCGCTTCGGCGCCGGTCATCGGCCTGTGCCTGGCCGTCACCGGTAACGTCGAGCTCGCTGCCGGAGAGCCGGCCGCCTCAGTCCCGTGGTTCAACGAGGCACTGGCGTGCTGCGCCTCGGGAGAGCAGGGCGGCGTGCGCTCCCGCGCTCTGGTGGGTCTTGGTCGCGCCGCACTCAACCTGGACGGACCCGAGATCGCTCGGGGGCTGCTCGAGGATGCGCTGGTCGTTGCCCAGAAGGGCGAGAACCGCCTCGCCACCGCCGCCGCCCTCTACTGGTTGGGGCGCTGCGCCGATCGGCGAGACGACCACGAGGGGGCACTCGGCATGCACCGAGAGGCCCTGGTCGCCCAAGGCAGGGCAGGGCACCACGAAGCCATCCCGGCGTCCGTCGAGGCCATCGCCGCAGAGCTCGCACACGAGGGTGAGGTGGCCAAGGCGGCCCGCTTGCTCGGCGCCGCCGACTCGCTTCGGGCCGGAACCGGCATCGCTCGCTCACCGGAGGACCGAGCCAACTGCGACGCCGTCAACCTCCTCGCCGAAGAGACCATGGATCCTGCCGATCGGGAGGCTGCGGCACTCGCCGGCGCGCAGCTCCCTCCTGAGCGGGTGGTCACCTACGCCAGCGGAGGGAGCGGCCCCCGCAAGCGACCCCCCCTCGGCTGGCCGAGCCTCACCCCGACCGAACTCCGCGTGGTCGAGCTCGTCGGCGAGCACCTCACCAACTCCGAAATCGGTCACCGCCTCCTGATGGCACCCGGCACCGTCAAGACCCACCTCGCCCACGTCTATGACAAGTTGAACCTGCGGTCGCGCCGTGCGGTTGCCTGGGAGGTGCTGCGACGAAGGTGAGGCACACCGACAACCAATGCTCCCAGCACATAGCCCGACGTCGTCATCTCATATGCCGGCCCGCCGCGACACGTCTGCCGCTACGACGGATGTAATCCGAACCGGCTCAAGCGATCATGGAACGGTCCAGTCCATGAAGGGAGCGACCGTGACACCTGGAGACAGCATTGGGAACGCAGACTTGGAGCGCAAGAAGCGCAAAAGGAAAAGGGCTTGGTACTTCCTTTCGGTGATCTCACTTGCGGTTGGTGGCGGCCTTGTCCTCACCACTACTGCTGAATCTGCACCGCCACCAGACATGGCCTTCGAGCCACTCGGACGTGACGGCGAGAAGACGTTCTCAGTTCAGGTCGGCTCGGTCATAGCTCAGGGCACGCAGGAAGGGGACCGCTGTATCTTTGACGAGCCCTTCGGAGTAGGAGGAACCATCAGTGGAGCAGGTCCTTCACCGATAATTCGCTGGCGGATTGACGAACAGTGTAGAGCTGTCGTTTCCGAAATCCGGGATCCCGCTCCGTCCGCCCCCCAGACTCCGGCTCAGACTCCACCGGCCAATGGCGATTCGCAAGCGCCCCAACTGTCGACTTCCGCCGAGGAAGGTGAATGATGAACGTACTCAGACAGCCACGAAATCGTTTCTCCCTACTCTTGGCTACAGCAGTACTCCTCTTGGGTCTACTCCCGGTACCCTCGGCCAATGCGTACACTGGCGGCTTTCACTACCACGAAGGATGGACGAAGTATACGGTACTGGAGCAGTTTGGTGTAACTGCTACGGAGACATACATCAAGATGAGCTACTGGCAAGATGTCAATCGTCGCTTTTCCGGCTCCACGGAAGTGGGAGGTGCAAACTACGTCGACGGGTACTGCTATAACAGCGGTTTCTTGAACGGTTGGGAGACCCGAGACTGCATAGCATACCCGATTCACAACGAACCGTATACAGAGCAGTTTGATATAGTCGGCGAGTTCTACTACGCTGGGGGATATGCTAACTACAGGCAGCACTCATACGCGAAAGCGTTGAACGATGATCGATTTGAGTACATCTGCTACTTCGAGTGGGGTTCGCTTCCGAACAACTGGAGTCAGGACTGTCAAGGCGGACGGTCCTAGGACATTTGATGTCAACCGGACCACGACCAAGCGAGAGCGTCGGTGACCAGACGCCAAGTGAGGCGGCCCAGAAGTTTTTGGATCGGGTATGGATTCAGGCAGCAAAGGTCTTACTGGTAGTGCTAACCGTGATGCTCCTTCTGTCTCTTATACCGACCATTGCCGGGCTTGCCGTGTTCCTGGTACCGGTTCACTATGTTGCCGCTAGGGGAAGTATGCCGCCGGCTCGCTTTCTTTGGGGATGTCTCAGCGGTGTTACCATGGGTATCCTCGTCGTCAATGTGATAGTAGCTGTTGATGAGGTCGAACCTCTGGTTACATGGGCGGTCGCAACTGTTATGACGGCGGGAGGAGGGATGGCATACTCGTTCGCAGCTAGGGGCCGTCGTTAGCCAACACGATTGATGACGGATTTGGCGATTAGCCGTGGAAGTCGGTGCCGTGGAACCTCGATGATCGGGCGAGCCATCCGGTCCTGAGTGACAGCTCGCTTGTGGCGCTGCGCATGATGGGGCGTCGCTGACCACCCAAGTCAGGTCACCCCCGCTCTTCTCCCTTTCCGGCCCGCGGAGCAAGATCAAATCCCCGCGCTTCTGGGGCCAGAGCGGAAGGGGCGGCGGGGCGACGGAGCTAACCTGTCCGTCGTGCGTGCCGTGCTGCTCGAGGCCCCCCAGTCGTTGCTGGAGGAACGTCGGCGCCTCGGCCTCGACATCTTCGACGAGATGTGGGAGGGGGTGCTGCACATGGTGCCCCCTCCAGGAGGGCCTCACTAGCGGCTGGAGACGTGTCTGGCCCGAGCCTTCGGTCCGGCTGTGGACCGCCGAGGGTTGGTGGTTTCCAACGAGACTGGTGCTCTTCGCCGCCGACGACGACTACCGAGTCCCCGACATCGCCGTCTACCGGCCCGAGCAGGCCAGCGAGCGAGGCATCGACGGCACCGCCGAGCTGGTGGTCGAGCTGCGGTCACCCCGAGACGAGTCCTACGACAAGCTTGACTGGTACGCCGCTTGGGGGATCGCCGAGGTCGTGCTCATCCATCCCCACACCCGGGAGGTGGAGCGCTACACCCTGCGGGGTGGGACCTACCGCCTGGTCCAGCCCGACACCGAGGGAATGGTGACCTGCCAGGTGTTGGGCGTGCGCCTCGGCCCGGTTGAGGGCTCCGCGGGGCCACGTCTGCGGATCCACGATGAGGGGACCGTCACCGACTGCTGACGGGGTCATGGGGAGCGGCGCCCGGCCCAGATGAGCTCGATCTCGTAGGGGGCCAGGGCGTGATCGGCCGTGACCAGTGCTGCGCCCTCGGTCGCCGCCTGGGCCACCAGCATCCGGTCGAACGGGTCAGAGTGATGAGCGGGCAACCTGGCAACGGCAAGGGCGTGGGCGTGCTCCACCGGCAGCGGGACCACGCCGCTGGTGGCCACCCGATCAGGAACATAGGTCGCTGGAGGTTCGGGGAGCGCGAGCCTCCCCAGGCTCCACTTGATGGCGATCTCCCACGAGCTGGCGGCAGAGAACAGGAGCTCGTTGGCTTTGTCCTCAGCCAACGGGAGAGCCTCTCCGAGGCGCTCCGGCGCATGTTGCAACCAGAGCCAGACCGCCTGGCCATGGAAGCCCCGGGCCCCTCGGTGGGGACCTGGGTGCTCACCCGCTTCGACCACTGCCAGGCCGTCCTGCGCCGTCCCCGGGTGGGCAAGGACTTCAACGCCATGCAACGGCGATGGGGCCTGAGCGGTGACGAGCTGGCCGCCCAGCAGGTGCTCAGCAGCGATGCTGGCCGGCGCGGACGTGGCCGGGTTCGATCTGGTGAACGACTACCTCGGCTACCTGCTCGACCGGCGCTACTCGCCTCGCACGGTGCGGTCCTACGCGTTCGACTTGTTGTGGGTGTCGAGCAACAACCTCATCGCTCGAAGGCCCGGAGCACCTCGGCGGGGAGGGGGGTCGTCGAAGTCGTCGGTGACCTCGAAGCGACCACGGTCGATACCGAACTGGCGACTGGAGGATGTGGCGACGGGGACTAGACGAGCCACTGCCTGCTCGCGCCTGCGGATCGTGATCTCCTCGCCCATAGCCACCCGACGGAGCAGTTTCGACAGGTGGGTCTTGGCTTCGTGTATCCCCACGTCCATTGCGCCAGTAGCACCGCCTCGGCATCCAGGCCTTCGAACCTGTGCTCGTCGAGGGCAAGGCCATCCAGATCCACCCCCTGGTGTGCACCGCCTTCAACGCCGACTTCGACGGCGACCAGATGGCCGTGCACCTGCCG
>JBPCJK010000169.1:0-3550 GCA_051005375.1 Acidimicrobiales bacterium | reverse complement strand
GTTTTGGATCCTAACCTCTCCCCCGCCCTCTGCTTGCCTGTTGCCCTCGGCGGGGCGCTCGCGACCCTGTTCCCCCCCACGGCGATGGTGACCCCGGCGCCCCGGCCCTGGTTCCAGGCCGTCTCGGCGCCGATGGCGTCCAGGCCCCACTGCTCGGAGAAGAACGGGTCGTCGCTGGCCGCGGCCAGGCCCGGCAGGGCAACCACCAGCGCCAGAGCCAGGGCGAGGACAGCGATGATCCGTTGCATGTGCCTCCCGGGCGGGAGCCACGGCACGGTGCCGCCTCCCTGGTTCCTACAATCGCCGCAGTACTGTTACCACTTTACCGAAGATCGTCACGTCTTCGGGATCGAATGGCATGGGGGAGAGGCTGGCGTTGGCCGGAACGAGCACGATCTGGCCGTCCTTGCGGCTCAGGGTCTTGACCGTGGCCTCCTCGCCGGGGATCCCGGCGACCACGATGTCGCCGTTGGAGGCGTCCGGCTGCTGGCGCACGACCACGTAGTCGCCGGCGAGGATCCCGGCGTCGACCATTGACTCGCCCCGGACCCGGAGCATGAACAGGGTTCCGTCACCGGTGAGGTCGGCCGGTACGGGCACCAGCTCCTCGATGTTCTCCTGGGCGAGGACATCGGTGCCGGCGGCGACGTCGCCCACCAGGGGCACGTGGTTGACCGGCCGCCGCTCGGCGGTGGCTCCTGATCCGGGGTCGTAGCACACCTCGATGGCCCTCGGCTTGGTGGGATCGCGGCGCAGGTAGCCGCCCCGTTCCAGGGTGTTCAGGTGGCTGTGCACGGTGGAGGGCGAGGTCAGGCCAACCGCCGCCCCGATCTCCCGCACCGAGGGCGGGAACCCCCGGAGCCGCTGCTGATCGACGATGAACAGGAGGATCTCCCGCTGGCGCTCGGTGAGCTTCCTGCCGGCCATGTTCCAACCTCCCGGTCGTAGTTCGAACGTGTGTTGGCATCATAGCGGCCCGCGGCCACTGCGGCAAACGTCCGTTCAGAAACCCCTTGACAACGAACGGCCGTTCCGGTTCCATGGGACGACCAGGAACAGTCGTTCGAGCAGGTGAGGTCATCGATGGCAGCAGTGGGGTACCCACGAGTGGAGCAGCTCTCGGCGCCCAGGACCACGGCGCGAGCGTCGACGGTGCCCGGGGGGCGCCCCGACCGAGGTGGGTGCTGGACGGGCACCGACCAACGCCGACCCCCGGTGCTGGCGCTGGCCCTGGTGGTCGCCCTGCTGGCTGGCGGCTGGCCTGCCGCCGATGTCGTGACCGGCATCTTGACGGCCCGCCCGGCGGGAGTTGGGGCCGAGAGGGGCGACGGGGCGCCCACTGGCATGGTCGCCGCCGGCGGAGCGGCGGGTGCCACCCGTCAGGCCGACCGGCCGCGGGAAGCGCTGCCGACGGCGACGGGATCGGTCCAGGTGCATCGCGTGCGGTCGGGGGAGACCTACTGGTCGATCGCCACCAGCCTCGACCTGGACGGCGACCCCCGGGCCAGCGTCGACGCCCTGGTGGCCGCCAACCGCGGGCGTCCGCTGTACCCGGGCGACCACCTCGCGTTGCCGCTGCCGTCCTCCTCCCCCTCGTGAGGTGGCAGCGCCGGCGATGGCGTACGTCGGGTCAAGGGCCTGGCCGGCGGTGGGTGGCCCCGAGGTAGGCGTCGCGGAGCACCTGGTCCTCGAGCTCGACCTCCTCCACCAGGTTCTTGACGATGTCGCCGATGCTCACCAGCCCGCACAGCTTGCCGCCGTCCACCACGGGCAGGTGGCGCTGGCGGGTGGTGGTCATCTTTTCCATGACCTGGCGCAGGCTGTCCTCGGGCGTGCACACGGGAACGCTCTTGGACATCACCTCGGCAGCCGACAGCTCCAACAACCTGGCCCCGTGCTTGTTCAGGCCCCGCACGATGTTGCGCTCGGCGATGAGCCCGTCGACCCGCTGGCCGTCGGTCGAGACCACGACTGCGCCGATCGACATGGTGCTGAGCTTGTGGAGGACCATCAAGACGCCGGCGCCGGGCTGCACCGTCTCCACCTCGCGGCCCTTTGCCTTGAGCACGACGTCAACCTTCATGGCTGGGCTCCTCCTCACGACGGGGCTGGGTCGGGCACCATCCTTCCGCCTCAGCTCCCTCCCGACAAGGGGAGGCCAGCGCCACGTCTGCACCACGCCGTCCACACCGTCTCCCCGGATGTCCCCCACAGGGGCGGGAGCACCCACAGCTTGTGCCTCTACCGTTCCACAGGCGCCCCGCCCTACCGTCGAGGATCTGGCAGGAAACGGTTGCGCCGTTGTAATTACCATGCTGTAATCTGAAGTCCTCCACCGTCGCCGTGCCGGTCGGTGGAGCGGAGCGATCCAAGCGGACAAGGAACGGCTCCCGACGGCTGGAGACGCCGGTCGGCGGGTCCCGGCAACGAGGTGGTGCGAGCCCGCACCGAGGTCAGAGGAGGACAAAGCCATGAACGTGCCGTCGAGCCGGTTGGACGGGGACGACCTCGAGGTGGGAGGGCCCATCGGGATCGGGCGCCATTTCACCAGCCGGGGCGTGCACCCCTACGACCAGGTCGCCTGGGAGCGGCGCGACAGCCGCATCGTCAACTACCGCGACGGCGCCGTGGCCTTCGAGCAGCGGGGGGTGGAGGTGCCGGCGACGTGGTCGCTCAACGCCACCAACATCCTGGCCCAGAAGTACTTCCGGGGCGCTCCCGGCACCCCCGAGCGGGAGACCTCCCTGCGCCAGGTGGCCGACCGGGTGGTCGACACCATCGCCGGCTGGGGCCAGGCCGACGGCTACTTCGCCGATGGGGCCGAGACTGAGGCCTTCGCCGACGAGCTCAAGTACCTGATCGTGACCCAGCGGGCGGCGTTCAACTCACCGGTGTGGTTCAACATCGGGGCCAAGGGCCGGCGCCAGCAGGCGTCGGCGTGCTTCATCCTGTCGGTCGACGACACCATGAGCTCGATCCTCAACTGGTACGTCGAGGAGGGCATGATCTTCAAGGGCGGCTCGGGGGCAGGCGTCAACCTGTCCCGCATCCGCTCCTCGGCCGAGTTGCTCAAAGGCGGGGGGACGGCCTCGGGGCCGGTGAGCTTCATGCGCGGCGCCGACGCCTCGGCAGGCACCATCAAGTCGGGCGGCGCCACCCGGCGGGCGGCCAAGATGGTCATCCTCAACGCCGACCACCCCGACATCGAGGACTTCATCTGGTGCAAGGCGACCGAGGAGCACAAGGCCCGGGCCCTGCGCGAGGCGGGCTTCGACATGGACCTCGACGGCAAGGACAGCCACTCCACCCAGTACCAGAACGCCAACAACTCGGTGCGGGTCACCGACGAGTTCATGCAGGCCGTGGTCGACGACGCCGACTGGCACCTGCGGGCGGTGACCACCGGCGACGTGGTGCGCACGGTCAAGGCCCGTGACCTCATGCGCCAGATCTCCGAGGCGACCTGGGAGTGCGCCGACCCGGGCATGCAGTTCGACACCACCATCAACCGCTGGCACACCGCCGCCACCACCGGGCGCATCAACGGCTC
>JBPCJK010000168.1:0-13510 GCA_051005375.1 Acidimicrobiales bacterium | reverse complement strand
TCCCCTTCCTCCTCACTCCAGGAGGGTGGGGTGTGGACACGTGGTTGTCTCTCGTTTCTGTCCCCCCCCCCCCCCACCACCAGACCGGGGGGCTTGCTGGGGGGGCGCTGCCCCCCCGCTGATCCATACTCCCGCGCGTCACCCAACCACTCCTGCAGGGAGCGCACCTGGAGGGGGTAGTGGGACCAGTCGGACATCCCGTTGGCAGCGGCCAGGGCGGCGGCCACGGTGGTGAGGCAGGGCACCCGGTGCACGGCGGCGGCGGTGCGGATGTGGTCGCCGTCGGCCCTCGGGCCCCGACCTCGCGGGGTGTTGACCACCAGGGCGATGCCCCCGGCGGCGATGAGCTCCACGGCCGTGGGACCGGCACCGGACTCGCCCACCTTGCCCACTACGGTGGCCACGGCGACGTCGTGGGCCTCCAGGTAGGCGGCGGTACCGGCGGTGGCGACGATGGCCAGGCCCAGCTGGGTGAAGCGCTGGGCAGCGATCAGGCCGTTGGCCTTGTCCCGGTCGGCCAGCGACAGGAACACCGCCCCGGTCTCGGGTAAGCGGTCGCCGGCGGCCATCTGGCTCTTGGCGAAGGCCAGGCCAAAAGTGCGGTCGATGCCCATCACTTCGCCGGTTGAGCGCATCTCGGGGCCGAGGAGGGAATCCACTTCTGGAAAGCGATTGAAGGGAAGGACCGCCTCCTTGACCGCCACGTGCCCGCCGGTGACGGGGGGGCAGAGGAGCCCCTCGTCCCGCAACCCCGCCAGGGTGGCACCGACCATGACCCGGGCAGCCACCTTGGCCAACGGCACCCCGGTGACCTTGGACACGAAGGGGACCGTGCGGCTGGCTCGGGGGTTGGCCTCGATGACGAAGACCTGGCCCAACTTGACGGCGTACTGGACGTTGAGCAGGCCCCGAACGTCGAGGGCGTCGGCGATCGCCCGGGTGTAGCCCTCGATTACCTCGACGACGGCGGCACTCAGCGTGGGCGGGGGGATGGCGCAGGCGCTGTCACCCGAGTGCACGCCGGCTTCCTCCACGTGCTCCATCACCGCCCCGACGAGGACCTCCCCGGTAGCATCGCGCACGGCATCCACGTCGACTTCGATGGCGTCTTCCAGGAAGCGGTCGATGAGCACCGGGCGCTCGCTCGACAGGCCCCCCTCCCGGCCCAAGGAGCCGGCAGCGCCGCCCGGTCCCGCCGTCCCGAAGGTGGCCAGCTCGGCCATTGCCGCGGTCAGGCCCTCGTCGTCGTAGACGATGGACATGGCCCGTCCCCCGAGGACGTAGCTGGGGCGCACCAGGGCGGGATAGCCGATGCGATCGACCACGTCCAGCGCCCCGGCCACGGTGCTGGCCACCCCTCCGGCGGGCTGGGGGATCTCCAGGCGGGCGCACAGCCCGCTCCAGCGCTCCCGGTCCTCGGCCAGATCGATGGCGTCGGGAGAGGTGCCGAGCACCAGCTTCTCGGGGATGAGCCCGGCCAGCTTGAGCGGGGTCTGGCCCCCGAGGCTCACGATGACCCCGACCAGCTCGCCCGAGCCGGCCTCGGCGTCGAGCACGGCTAGGACGTCCTCAGCGGTGAGAGGCTCGAAGTACAGCCGGTCGGAGGTGTCGTAGTCGGTGGAGACGGTCTCGGGGTTGCAGTTGACCATGACCGTCTCGTAGCCGGCGTCGCTCAGGGCAAAGCTGGCGTGGACGCAGCAGTAGTCGAACTCGATGCCCTGACCGATGCGGTTGGGCCCTGAGCCAAGGATGACCACCTTGGGCCGCCGTCCCGGGCCGACCTCGTCCTCGTCCTCCCAGGTGGAGTAGTGGTAGGGGGTGGACGCCTCGAACTCGGCCCCGCAGGTGTCGACCGTCTTGTAGGTCGGCCTCACCCCCGCGGCCAGCCGCCGGGATCGGACAGCCCCCTCGTCGATGCCCCAGAGCCAGGCCAGCTGGGCGTCGGCGAAGCCCAAGCGCTTTGCCCGCCGCCACTGCCGGCGGCTCATGGCGTCGAGCTCGATGCTGGCCAACACCGCTCGCTCCTCGGTGATCCGCTCGATCTGGTCGAGGAACCAGGGGTCGACGGCGGTGGCGGCGTGCAGGCGCTCGAGGGAGATGCCCCGTCGCAGCGCCGCTTCGAGTTGGAAGGGGCGGTCGGGGCTGGCCACCGCGGCCCGAGCCACCAGCTCGTCGTCGGACAGCCCCTGGAGGCCGATCTCACCGGGATCGCAGTTGAGCCCCAGGCGGCCGTGCTCCAGGGAGCGCAGGCCCTTCTGCAGCGACTCCGGGAAGGTCCGGCCGATGGCCATGGCCTCCCCCACCGACTGCATCTGGGTACCGAGGATCCCGTCCTGGCCCGGGAACTTCTCGAAGGCCCAGCGGGGGATTTTGGTGACGACGTAGTCGATGGTGGGCTCGAAGCTGGCCGGGGTCTTGCCCGTGATGTCGTTGCTGATCTCGTCCAGGGTGTAGCCCACGGCCAGGCGGGCGGCGATCTTGGCGATGGGGAAGCCGGTGGCCTTGGAGGCCAGGGCCGACGAGCGGCTGACCCGGGGGTTCATCTCGATGACGACCATCTCGCCGGTCGCCGGATCGACGGCGAACTGGACGTTGGAGCCACCGGTCTCCACCCCGACCCGGCGGATGCAGGCGAAGGCGGCGTCTCGCATGCACTGGTACTCGACGTCGGAAAGGGTCTGGGCCGGGGCCACGGTGATGGAGTCACCGGTGTGGACCCCCATGGGGTCGAGGTTCTCGATGGAGCACACCACCACGCAGTTGTCAGCGCCGTCGCGCATGACCTCCAGTTCGTACTCCTTCCAGCCCGCCACCGATCGCTCGACCAGGATCTCGGAGATGGGGCTGGCGTCGAGGCCGGCGAGGGCGGCCCGGCGGAACTGGGCAGTGGTGGCGGCGATGCTCGCTCCCTTGCCCCCCATGATGTAGGCGGGACGCACGATCACCGGCAGCCCCACCTGCTCGACCACCTCCATGGCCTCCTCCACGGTGCGGGCGATCCCCGAGGCGGGGACGGTCAGGCCGATCTCGACCATGGCCCGCTTGAACCGGTCGCGGTCCTCGGCGGTGGCAATGGCCTCGGCGTTGGCGCCGATGAGCTCGACGCCGAAGCGCTCGAGCACGCCCCCCCCCTCCAGCTCCATGGCCAGGTTGAGGGCGGTCTGGCCGCCGAGCGTGGCCAGCAGGGCGTCGGGTCGCTCCCGTTCCACGATGGCGGTGATGACGTCGGCGTCGAGGGGCTCGATGTAGGTGCGGTCGGCGAAGTCGGGGTCGGTCATGATGGTGGCCGGGTTGGAGTTGGCCAGCACCAGGCGGTAGCCCTCGGCTCGCAGCACCCGGCACGCCTGGGTCCCCGAGTAGTCGAACTCGCTGGCCTGGCCGATGACGATGGGCCCCGACCCGATGAGCAGGATGGTCTCCAGGTCGTCCCGCCTAGGCACGAATCACCACTCCTCCCACCGTTCTGGCCCCTGGAGCGAGATGAAATCCCCGCGCTTTTGGGGCCAGAACGAGAAGGGTCGCCGTCGCCGTCATGCGCCCCGGTCCATGAGTGCCTCGAACTCGGTGAAGAGGTAGCGGGCGTCGTGGGGACCGGGGCCGGCCTCGGGGTGGTACTGCACGCTGAAGGCGGGCACGTCCCGGCAGGCCAGGCCCTCGACCACCCCGTCGTTTAGGTTGACGTGGGTGACGTCGGCCCCGTCCACGGTGCCGTCGGCCACGGCGAAGTTGTGGTTCTGGGTGGTGATCTCCACCGCCCCCGTGGCCACCCGGCGCACCGGGTGGTTGCCCCCGTGGTGGCCGAAGGAGAGCTTGTAGGTGGTCGCCCCCAGCGCCGTGGCCAGGAGCTGGTGGCCCAGGCAGATGCCGAAGACCGGCACCCGGCCCAGCAGGCCGGCGATGGCCTGGGTGGCCGCAGGCAGGGCGGCGGGGTCGCCCGGGCCGTTGGACAGGAAGACGCCGTCAGGCGCTCGGGCCAGCACCTCGTCGGCCGTGGTCGAGGCCGGCACCACCTCCACCGTGGCCAGGCGCCCGAGGTGGCGGACCATGGTGGACTTGATGCCGAAGTCGTAGGCCACCACCCGCCGGGGTCCGTCGCCGACCACGTAGGGCTCGGCACAGGTCACCGACGTCACCAGGTCGACGCCGTCGGTCCCGGGCTCGGACCGGGCGGCGGCCAGCAAGGTGACCTCGTCAGCCGTCCCCAGGGCGCCGGTGACGGTACCGGCGTCTCTCAGGTGGCGGGTGAGGCGGCGGGTGTCGATGTCGGTGATCCCGGCCACGCCGGCGTGGCGGAGGAACCCGTCGAGGTCACCCTCGGAGCGCCAGTTGCTCCGGCGCCGGGCCAGGTCGCGTACCACCACGCCCCGGCACGCCGGCCGCCGAGCCTCGTCGTCGAGCTTGGTCACCCCGTAGTTGCCGATGTGGGCGGCGGTGAAGGTGACGATCTGGCCGGCGTAGGACGGGTCGGTGATCACCTCCTGGTAACCGGTGAGCACCGTGTTGAACACCACCTCCCCGCTGGCGACGTTCATGTCGGCGCCGACGGCCTCGCCCTCGAACACCTCGCCGTCGGCCAGCACCAGCAGCGCTTCCCGCACCTCCCGCACGTCACGCACCCCGTACGTCCCGCACCACGCACCTGCCCAAAGGGACCCGCCCAACCCGCTTTCTGGTCAGTTGCATGCCCATAGGGCACCCAAACGCCCACAAAGCCGAGGAGGTCACCGTTGGGCCTCGCCGTCGACGACCACGGGCTCGCCCCCGAGGAGGGTGTGGCGCACGCGGCCGGTAAGCGTGCGCCCGGCGTAGGGGGTGTTGCGGCTGCGGCTGGCCAGGCGCTCGGGCTCCACTGTCCAGGTGGCGGCCGGGTCGATCACGCACAGGTGGGCGGGGCGCCTGGCCACCACCGGCCCCCCGTGCTCGGCGCCCAGGCCGGCGATGCGTGCCGGACGCCACGACAGCAGGGCCAACACATCGGTGATGGGCAGGCGCTGCCCTTGCCCGGCCTCACCGCCGACGAGCTCGGTGAGGGCAACCGACAACGCCGTCTCCAGGCCCAGCATCCCAGGCGGCGCCTGGTCGAAGGGACGCTCCTTGGCCTCCTGGGGATGGGGGGCGTGGTCGGTGGCGATGGCGTCGATGGTGCCATCGGCCAAGCCGTCCCTGACCGCAGCCAGGTCGTCGTTGGTGCGCAGCGGCGGGTTCACCTTGAAGATCGGATCGTAGGTGGCGACGGCGGCTGCGGTCAGCGTGAAGTGGTGAGGTGCAGCCTCGGCGGTGACCTCCAGGCCGGTGGCCTTGGCCGCCCGCACCAGGGCGATCGATCGGGCCGTCGACAAGTGCAGGAAGTGCACCGGGGCGCCGGTGAGCCGCGCCAGGACCAGGTCGCGCGCCACCATCAGCTCCTCGGCCTCAGCCGGGATGCCAGGGATGCCGAGGCGACTGGACCACTCCCCCTCGTGCATGTGCCCCCCGGCGGCCAGGGCGGCGTCCTCGCAGTGCTGGGCCAGGGTGACCCCCAGGCCTGAGGCGTACTCCAAGGCCCGGCGCATGAGCCGGCTGTCCTGGACCCCGACGCCGTCGTCGGTGAACAGCCGGACGCCCAGGGCGGCCATCTCCGCCATAGGGGCCAGGGAGGCCCCGGCCCGCCCCACGGTGATGGCGCCGGCAGGATGGACCTCACAGCTGGCCGTCGCCGCCAGCTCGAGCACCTCGCGGACCACCGAGGCCGAGTCGATGGGGGGATCGGTGTTGGGCATGGCGACCACCGCGGTGTAGCCGCCCAGGGCGGCGGCTCGGGCGCCGCTGTCAATTGTCTCGGCCTGCTCGTCGCCGGGCTGGCGCAGGTGGGAGTGGAGGTCGACCAGGCCGGGGGCGACGATGCAGCCGATGGCGTCGAGGACTTCAGCGCCGTCGGGCACGGCCAGTCCCTCCTCCACGGCGGCGATGGTGCCGCCGTCGACCAGGACGTCGGCCCGCCGGGAGCCGGTCTCGTCGACCACCGTCCCACCCCGCACCAGCACCTGCCCGCGGAGCGAGCGAGGACCCGGGCGCCCTTCGCTCACCACGGTGCGAGGGCCACGGTGGCTCATGAGTGGTTGCCGGAGGCGAGCAGGAGGAACAGGACAGCCATGCGAACGGCGACGCCGTTGGCCACCTGGCGGGTCACCACCGAGCGGGGAAGGTCGGCCACCTCGGCGGCGATCTCGACTCCCCGGTTCATGGGACCGGGGTGCATGACCACGGCGTCGTCGGGGAGGAGCCGGGCCCGGTCCCGGGTGAGGCCGTAGGTGGCGGTGTACTCCCGCAGGCTGGGGACGAGGGCCTCGGTCTGGCGCTCCTGTTGCATGCGCAACAGCACCACGGCGTCAACCTTGGTCAGCACGGCGTCGAAGTCGTAGCTCACCTCCACCGGCCAACCGGCCAGGCTGGGGGGCAGCAGGGTGGGCGGGGCCACCAGGGTGACTTGGGCGCCGAGGGCGTGGAAGGCGAGGGCGTCGGAGCGGGCCACCCGGCTGTGCTTGACGTCGCCCACGATGGCGATGCGCCGGCCGGCCAGGCTGCCCAGGCGTTCCCGCAGCGTGTAACAGTCGAGCAGGGCCTGGGTGGGGTGCTCGTGCCAGCCGTCGCCGGCGTTGACCACGCTCGCCTCCACCCAACGGGCCACCTGGACGGGGACGCCGGCGGAGGCGTGGCGCACGATCACGGCGTCGACCCCCATGGCCTCGATGGTTAGCACGGTGTCGCGCAGGGACTCGCCCTTGGCCACGGCCGAAGCCCCCACGTTGAAGTTCATGGTGTCGGCCGACAGCCGCTTGGCGGCGGCCTCGAAGGACAGGCGGGTGCGCGTCGACTCCTCGTAGAACAGCGACACCACAGTGCGGCCCCGAAGAGTGGGGACCTTGGGGATTCGCCGCTCGCTCACCTCCACGAAGGAGTCGGTGAGGTGCAGCACCTCCTCGATGCCGTCCGTCCCCAGGTCGGCCACCGACAAGAGGTTGTCCACGCTCACCGACGCTCGTGGACCACGTCGCCGAGGTCGACGCCGGCGGAGTGGACGTCGACCGCCTCGTCGCGCCGGGTGGGCAGGTTCTTGCCCACGAAGTCGGGGCGGATGGGCAGCTCCCGATGGCCGCGGTCGACCATCACCGCCAGCTGCACCGCTCGGGGTCGCCCATAGTCGCACACGGCGTTGAGTGCCGCCCGAATGGTGCGTCCGGTGAACAACACGTCGTCGACCAGCACCACCGTGCGTCCCGCCACCCCCGAGGGGATGTCGGTGACGGCCTCGGGCATGACCGGGCGCAGGCCGATGTCGTCGCGGTAGAAGGCCACGTCGAGGGTGCCCAGGGGCACGTCAACGCCTTCGATGTGGGCGAAGCCCTCGACCAGCGTGCGGGCCAGGGGGACTCCGCCGGTCTGAAGGCCGATCACCACCACGTCGTCGAGGCCGGCGTTGCGCTCGATGACCTCGTGGGCGATGCGGGTGACGGCCCGGCGAACGTCGTCGGCGTCCATGACCCGGCTGCGGGCGACAAAAACGCCCCCGTAGGGGGGCGTGGTCCTGCGCTCACGTTCGGCCACCGGCGTCTCCAGTCCGTTCGGGCCTCACGGGACCCGCTTCACGGTCAGCCTCCGACGTTACCAGCCCATCGGCGCGCCTATGGTTCGGCGGCGATGCCCCTCAGCTCGGCGGCGATCTGTCCCAGCACGCCGTTGAGGAAGCGGCCGGAGTCGTCGGTGGAGTAGCGCTTGGCCAGCTCGACGGCTTCGGAGATCACCGCCCCGGTGGGTACGTCTGGACGGTGGCCCAGCTCGTAGACCGCCATGCGCAGCAGGCTCCGGTCGATCATTGGCATGCGCTCCAGCGCCCACCCTCGGGCGAAGCGGGAGATGAGCGAGTCGATCTGGTCCTGGTGATCCGACACCCCGGCCACGACGTCGCCGGCGAAGGCCTCCGGCGGGGCGACGAGGTCGCCGAGCACCTTACCCAGGGGGTCGCAGCCCTTGGCGTCCGCTTCGTAGAGCAGCGACAGGGCACGCTCCCGAGACTCCCGTCGGGAGCCGATCCCGTCGCCGTCGTGGCCCACCGAAGTGCTCAGACCCGGGTCAGGTACTGGCTGTTGCGGGTGTCGACCTTGATGCGATCACCGACGTTGATGAACAACGGCACTGAGATGACCAGCCCGGTCTCGACGGTGGCCGGCTTGCGGGCGCCAGAGACCCGGTCGCCCTGGATCCCGGGTTCGGTCTCGGTGATGGCCAGCTCCACCGAGGTGGGGATGTCGACCCCCACGATCTCGTCGTCGTACATCTGTAGAACAGCGCTGGCTCCCTGGACCAGGAACCCGGCGGCTGCGCCCAAAGCCTCGGGGGCCACCCCGAGCTGGTCGTAGGTGGTGTTGTCCATGAACACCAGCTCGTCGCCCTCCCGATAGAGGTACTGCATCTCCCGCTTGTCGATCACCGCCTGTTCGACCCGCTCGGCGCCGCGGAAGGTGCGGTCGACGACGGCGCCGGTCCGGGTGTTCTTGAGCGTCGTGCGCACGAAGGCCCCACCCTTGCCCGGCTTGACGTGCTGGAAGTCGACCACCTGGAAGAGACCCTCAGGGAGGGCCAAGGTGATCCCGTTCTTCAAGTCGTTGGTGGTGATGCTCATTGCTGCGCCATCCTACGGATGGCGCTCGCCATGAGCACATGGCGCTCTCCCACTGATGAGCACGCCCAAGGGCGCGCTCATGGGAGGTAGGGGTCCTTGGGCGCCAGGGTGAGGGGACGGCAACCGGTTGCGGTGACCACGACCGTGTCCTCGATCCGCACCCCCCCGTGTCGCGGGAGGTAGACGCCCGGTTCGACGGTCACCACGTGGCCGACGGCCAGGCTGGCGGTCGAGGTCGATCCCACTCGGGGGGCCTCGTGGATGTCAAGGCCGACGCCGTGACCGGTGCTGTGGAGAAAGGCGTCGCCCCAGCCGGCGTCGTCGATGACCGCCCGGCAGGCCCGGTCGACGGCGACGCACTCCACCCCGTCGGTCACCGCCGCCACCCCCATGGCCTGGCTCTGCGCCACCACGTCGAGCATGCGTCGCTGGGTGGCCGAGGGGGTGCCGACCATGGTGGTCCGGGTCATGTCGGAGTGATAGCCGTCGACGGTCGCCCCGAAGTCGACCACCACCAGGTCGCCGTCGGCGATGGGGCGGGGGCCCGGACGGGCGTGGGGCTTGGCCCCGTTGGGACCGCTGGCCACGATGGTCTCGAAGCTGGCGCTGTCGGCGCCCAGGTGGCGCACCTCGCTGTCGAGCTCCAGGGCGAAGTCGGCCTCGGTGGGCCCCTCGCCCAGGCGGTGGCGCACGGCGGCCAGGGCAGCGTCGGCGATGGCGGCGGCGGCGGCCAGACGGGCAACCTCCCCGTCGTCCTTGCGCACGCGCAGGGCCTCGACCAGCCCCTCGGTGGCCACCAGCTCGGCGTCAGGGAACCACGTCTCGCCGTAGCGGCGCTGCGCCGCCCAGCTCACGTGCGCTGCTTCCAGTCCGAGCCGGGGCGCCCCGGCGGTGGCCGTCGCTGCCAACTCCTGTTGGGCGGCGGCGGTCCTGCCGACCTCCAGCCGGGCCTCCACGCCCGCCGCCCGCATCTGTTCGGTGGCCTGGTCGCGGTAGCGGCCGTCGGTGATGAGCACCAACTCCTCAGGGCGCACCACCAGCAGGCCGGCCGAGCCGGTGAAACCGGTGAGGTAGCGGATGTTGGCCAGGTCGGTCACCACCAGGGCGTCGCACCCGGACTTGTCGAAGCCGGCCCGGAGTCGGGTGCTGCGGGCTGGCACCTCCATGGGGGGGAAGGGCAAGGGGGGAAGGGTCACGGTCGCGTCCCGCCTCGCCGCCGCTGCAACAGGCGTCCCACCGCCTCCACGGCGAGGGGGTAGCCGTCGGCCTTGAACCCCATGATCGACCCGTCGACCACCGGCGCCAGCACCGACGTGTGGCGCCACGGCTCCCGGGCGTTGGGGTTGGACAGGTGGAGCTCGACCTTGACGCCGTCGTAGGCGTCGAGGGCGTCGTGCAGCGACCAGGCGTAGTGGGTGAGGGCCCCGGCGTTGATGATGACGGCGGCGCAGCGGCCCCGGGCGCCGTGGACGGCCTCCACCATCTCGGCCTCGGCGTTGGACTGGAGGTGCTCGAGGGACATTCCGAGGGCCCCGGCCGCCTCGGTGGTGGTCCGGACCAGGTCGTCCAGGGTGGCGGTGCCGTAGAGGTCAGGGTCTCGCTCGCCCAAGAGGTTGAGGTTGGGCCCGTGCAGCAACAGCACGACGGGCCGGTCCCCCCTGCTCTTTGTCGGCTCAGCGCCCATGGCTGTCCTCCCATCTCGTTCTTTGTCGCGTCTCCCACCCCGGCGGTGGCATATGTGATGAAGAACGGGGCGCAGCTTTCACGAGACGGCCTCCAGGGCGGCGTCGATGGCGTCGTGGGGGACGTCGGTCACCACCTCGACGCCTCCGGGGCCGTCGAGCACGAAGGTGATACCACCCAGCGCCTTTTTGTCCCGCGGGAAGAGGGCGACCAGCTCAGCCGGATTCGTGCCCGGAGGCAGGCGCGACGGCAGGTCGTGGGCGTCGACCAGCGCCCGGTGCTCGGCCACCCGGTCGCCGTCGATGCGGCCCAGGTGCGCCGCCAGCTCGGCGGCGAAGACCAGGCCGATGGCTACCGCCTCGCCGTGGCGCAGGCCGTAGCCCCCGGCCGTCTCCAGGGCATGGGCCAGGGTGTGGCCGTAGTTGAGGGTGGCCCGCCGACCGGAGGTGCCCTCATGCTCGTCGGAGGCCACCACCTCGGCCTTGCACGCCACGCAGGCGGCCACCTGGTCGTCGAGGGTGCGCTCGAGCAGGTCGTCGACGCCGAGGAAGCGGTACTTGGCCATCTCCCCCTGCCCGCTGCGCCACTCCCGGGTGGGAAGGGTGGCCAGCACCTCGGTGTCGCACAGGACCGCCGCCGGTTGCCAGAAGGCCCCCACCAAGTTCTTGCCCTCAGCCAGGTTGACGCCGGTCTTGCCGCCGATGGCGGCGTCGACCTGGCCCAGCAGGGTGGTGGCCACGTGGACCACGGCGGTACCCCGGTGGTAGACGGCGGCGGCGAAACCGGCGGTGTCGGTGACCACTCCCCCGCCCACGGCCACCACCACGTCGCTTCGATGGAGGCCCCAGGCAGCGAAGCCCCGGCACAGCTCCTCGACGGTGGCGAGCGACTTGGCCGCCTCGCCGTCGCCCATGGGGAACACCTGAGCCTCGATGCCGGGGTCGACGGCGACGCCGATGCCGGTCTGGGTCACCACCGCTGCCCGCCGGGCGCCGGCGGGCACCACCTGGGCCAGCCGGTGGCGGGCGCCGGCGCCGACCACTACGTCGTAGGACCGCTCTCCCAGGGCCACCGGCACGGTGATCACGCCAGCACCGCCATCACGCCAGCACCGCCATCACGCCAGCACGCCAGCACCGCAGCACCGCCATCACCGGAGCACCGCCAGGACGTCCTCGACCACCTCATGGCTCGACCGCCGCCCGACGTCGACCACGTGGTCGGCCACCTCCCGGTACAGCGCTTGGCGGTCCCGGTCGAGGCGGGTGAGCACCCCGAGGGGGTCGTCAGCCAGCAACGGGCGGTGATCGCTGCTGCCCACCCGGGTGGCCAGCACCGCCAGGTCGGCGCGGAGCCAAACCACCGCGCCCGCCTCCCGCATCCGGCGCCGGTTCTCGGGGTCGAGGACCACGCCGCCAGCAGCGGCGATCACCGCCGGTTCCGACCGGCCCAGGGCGTCGGCCAGGGCGCTGGCCTCCAGCGCCCGGAAGGCTGTCTCCCCGCCGGTCTCGAAGATCTCCCGCACCGTGCGCCCGGTTCGGGCCTCGACCTGGTCGTCGCTGTCGAGGAAGTCCCGGCCCAGCCGCCGGGCGACCTCGTGACCGACGGTGGTCTTGCCCGAGCCCATCATGCCCACCAGCACGACGTGACCGCCGCCGCCCCTGCCGCCATCGCCGTCAGCCATCGCCGTCAGCCATCGCCGTCAGCCAAGGCCGGCCAGGAAGGCATGGTGGTTGCGCACCATCTCGCCCACGGAGTCGCCGCCGAACTTGCGGGTGGCCTCGCCGGCCAGGACCAGGGCGACCATGGTCTCGGCCACCACCCCCATGGCGGGAACGGCGGTGACGTCGGTGCGCTCCTTGAACGACACTGTGGCTTCCTTGGTCTGGGTGTCGACGGTAGCCAGCACCGGGCGGTTGAGGGTGGCCAGGGGCTTCATGGCGGCGTGGGCCACCACCAGGCCCCCGATGGAGATGCCCCCCTCGATCCCGCCCGCCCGGGTCGATCCCCGCCGGTAGCGCTCGGCGCCTTGGTCCCAGTGGATGGGGTCGTGCGCCGCCGAGCCCCGCCGGGAGGCGACGTCGAACCCGTCACCGATCTCCACCCCCTTGACCGCGGGGATGCTCATCAGCGCCTGAGCCAGCAGTCCGTCGAGCTTGCGGTCCCAGTGGACGTGGCTGCCGAGGCCCACGGGCACGTCGTAGGCCAGCACCTCGGCCACTCCCCCGAGGGAGTCACCCTCGGCTGCCGCCGCCTTGATCTCGCCGACCATGTCCGCCTCGGCCTGGGGGTCGAAGCAGCGGACCTCGGAGGCGTCGACTCGGGCCAGGTCACCGGGGGTCGGGCGCTCGGTCGAGGTGACCCGGGTCTCGCCCATCTGGATGACGTGGGACAAGACCGACACCCCGAGGAGGGCCAGCAAGGACTTGGCCAGGCTCCCGGCCACCACCCGGGCGGCGGTCTCGCGGGCCGAGGCCCGCTCCAACACGTCGCGGGCGTCGCTGAAGCCGTACTTCTGCATGCCGGCGAGGTCGGCATGGCCGGGCCGGGGCTGGGTCAGTGGTTTGGCCGTGGCCCCGGGCGCAGGCGACATCTCCTCGTGCCAACGATCGGAGCGCTCCCACTCGGAGTTGCCGATGAGGACGACCACCGGCGAGCCCAGGGTGCGGCCGTGGCGGATGCCGCCCAGCAGGGTGAGGTCGTCGGCTTCGAAGCGCATGCGCGGCCCGCGCCCGTAGCCCAGGCGCCGCCGGGCCAGCTCGGACTGGAGCTCCTCGGCGGTGACGGTCAACCCGGCGGGCAGGCCCTCCACGGTGACGGCCAGCCCCTTGCCATGGGACTCGCCGCCGGTGAGCACTCGCAGCACGAGCCCGAGGGTACCGGTCGCCCGGTGAGGGAGTCAGTACCACCACCCGGCCGTGCCGGTGACTGCACTGAGCGGGCTCGCCCGTGAGTCATGAGGCCCGTCGAAGGCACCAGCCCGGACACCCGCCCGTTCGTCGCCGATCCCTTCCGTCCCGGGTCGCGACCTGGCTGTGGATCCCTGTCTGTCAGGCTGACGTGAGACACCTGCAAGTAACTCCCATCCCTACAGGGCGAGAGACGGACTCACTTGACCATGACCTTCACGATGGAGCGCGCCCATGATGTAGCCATGGGCCGCACCGA
>JBPCJK010000167.1:0-4031 GCA_051005375.1 Acidimicrobiales bacterium | reverse complement strand
GGACCTTGTCGTCATCGTCGGGTTCGAGCCCGGCAGCAGGAAAGATCCGGCAGTCGTAGGTGCGACAGGTCCTGGGCCGGTGCTCGTAGATCGAGCACCGGTTGTCGACCAGCATCGGGCAGTGGCCTTGCTCGTCGTAGCCGAGGAGACGATGACCGGGCGGCAGTCGGGGCGCAGGGAACATCAGCTCCGCGGGTATGTGGGCGAGCGTGTCGGTCTCGTCTGGTCCGATGTGGACGAACTGGGACGACGTGCAGCAGGCGGTGCAACCACCACAGGGCACGTCGGATGGGCGTTCGCCGCGCAACGCGCTCTGCATCTCGGTCATCCACGACGAGAAGTCGCCAGCCGGCAGGTCTGGCTCCCCGCTCATGTTGCCATCGGCCATGGGTGCCCCAGTGTTCAGTCGGGCGATCATCCTGGCGCCACCGTCGGGGTGGGCGCCACTGGCGCCTCGGCCCGCCTCGACAAACGTAGGCCATGACCCCGGTGCCCTGCCGGGATCCGTGGCGGCCGGGCCTGGCGACCGTGCTCAGGCGTCGGCTGGGGCGTACGTGAGGTTGAGCACGCCGGTCTCAAATGTTTCCTGCTTGACCAGTTGCAACCGGTGCGTCGGCGTGTCCTCGAACAGGCGCTGGCCGTGACCGACGGCGATCGGGTGGACCAACAGGTTGAGCTCGTCGAGGAGACCGTTGGCCAGGAGCCAGCGAACGAGGGTGGCGCTGCCCGAGATCCCGATGTCGCCATCGGTCCCATCCTTCAGCTGCTCGATCTGGGCCGCCACGTCACCGGAGATCACCGTGGTGTTGGCCCAGGTTGCCTCGTCCAGCGTGCTCGAGACGACGTACTTGGGCACGCTGTTGATGAACGAGGCGAAGGGCACCTCGTCGCCCTGGTTGGGCCAGTAGCCCGCCCACTCCTCGTACAGCACGCGCCCCATGAGGAAAGCCGTGATCGTCTCGGTGCCCTTGCCGATGGCGGCACCCATCTCGTCGTTGAAGTAGGGGAAGTGCCATTCATGGGGCGCCTCGACGACGCCGTCCAGGGACATGAAGAAGTTGGACACGATTTTGCCCATTGGTCTCTCCTTTGAGGTGTCAGCAGCCTCGCGGCGCGCGGTTGTCGGTGGTCTCAGGGGAGACGACGGTCGGTTGCCAAACTCATCGTACCGTCGGTCGAGCTCGGTTCGCCTGACGACCCGCTCCTTTCAGCGGGGTAGGCCCCGGAGCCCGGGGCGGGGGTACCGACCCGGGGCCCGAAAGCCGGAGTACTCAGCGCGCCGTCGTGGTGGACGGCATCGTCTACGCCCCCGGCGCACCGGCCGGGCGAGGCCCATGTACAGGACCGCCCGGGCCCCCGGGGCCATGTCCGGGGCCATGTCCGGGACCGCCCGGGCCGGGGCAGCCGAGGCCGACGTGATCGACCTCTTCCAGGACATGGGCCGCCAGGCCGGACTTCTTGGTGTCAGCTTGGGCTTGGGTCAACCTCCCCGCCGCCACTGCCTCGTCGATGGCCTTGGTGTCGGCGGCGATGATGGCGTCGATCACCTTCTGGAGGTCGACGCCCTTCTCCTTGGCCACCGCCGAGATGCTCTTGTCCGCCTGTAGCTGGGTGCGAAGCTCCTCGGTGGTGATGCCGATGGCCTCCGCCGCCACGGCCACGTCATCGGGACGGACCACACCGTCGTGCCGTGGCCCCTCGTGGGAGGGGGCCGGCGGTTCCGTGGTGGTGGTGGACGGCTCTGCGGTTTGCGCCGCCGCGCCGGGGCCGAAGGCCACGAGCAGGCCGCCGACACCACCGCTGAGGGCGGCAGTGGCGGCCACTGCGTAGGTTGCGATTCGCTTCTTCGCACTCATCATCTCTGTGCTCCTCTGCTGTCGGGTTGTTCCGATGATGAGGATGACGGGGCTCCCTGCGAGCTTGCCCAGCGCTACCTGGCAGCCACCTGTGGATCTTCGAGCGGGAGGGAGACCTCGAACGTCGTGCCCCGGGCCGGTGCCGTCTCCACGGTGACCGTGCCCCCGTGAGCCGCCACGATGGCGGCGACGATCGACAAGCCCAGTCCGTTGCCGCCCGCCGCTTGGGCGCGGGCTCGGGAGGCGTCCGCCCGGAAGAACCGCTCGAAAACCCGGTCGGCGACCTCGGCTGTCATCCCCGGGCCGTTGTCGGCCACCCGAACCACGGCCCGACTGGCGACGACGGTGACCTGGACCGTGACCGAGATGCCGGCCGGCGTATGGGCGCGCACGTTGGCCAGGAGGTTGTCGAACACCTGGCGGAAACGCCCGGGATCACCGACGACCTCCACCGGCGAGTCGATGACGAGGTCGATGGGCCAGGCCGGCCCCACCGCACCGGCGGCGGCGACGGCGTTAGGGGCGAGCGCCCCCAAGTCTACCTTCTCCTGGCGGAGCGGCCTGCCCTCGTCCAGGCGCGCCAGCAGCAGCAGGTCTTCGACGAGCTCGGCCATGCGGCCGGACTCGGTGCGGATCCCCCGCAGCAGGCGCTCGAGGTCCTCTGGGTGATCCTTCGCCCCCCGCTCGTACAGCTCGGCGTAGGCCGACACTGCCGACAGCGGCGTCCGCAGCTCGTGCGAGGCGTCGGCCACGAATTGGCGCATGCGCTCCTCCGAGCGGCGCAGCTCCGCCTCCGTCGTGTCACGAGCGGCGAAGGCCGCCTCGATCCGCCCGAGCATGGTGTTCAGCACCCGGGCCAGCCGACCCACCTCGGTCTGGGCCTGGTCGCCCCGGACCCTACGGTCGAGCTGCCCGGCGGCAATCGCCTCGGCGGTGGCCTCGACCTCGAGCAGGGGGCGGAGCCCGAGGCGCACCAGCCACCAGCCGAAGGCGGCGGCGGCGGCCAGCGCGCCGACGGTGACGACGGCTTCGAGGCCGAGGAGCCGGCTCAGCGTGGCCTGGGCGTCGTCGAGCGGCAGGGCCACGAGTTGGGCGCCGCCCTCGGGCGTGGCCACGGAACGAACGCGGTACTTCGTCCCGCCGGGCGAGGAGCTGACCGTCTCGAACGTCGGGTGGTGGGCGTCGACCCTGATGCCTTCGAGATTGAGCTCGACGATGGCGCCGGTGACGTCACGGGCCGCCTGGATGACCGTGACCACCCCGGAACCGCTGCGCAGTGCGACGACGGCGCCGCGCCCGGCAATCGGATCGACGCGGTGAGGTCCGGGTCGGCCCTGGTCACCAGGACCTCCCCGGTCGGGCTCGCCGCCGAGTGGGCGGCTCTGGACCAGCGACTCGTCGACCCGCTGGTAGAGGAACGACCGCAACGCCGAGTAGGTGACGACATCGGCTGCCAGCAGCGCCAGCAGCGTGGCCGCAGCGACGGCGAGGAGAAGGCGGGCCCGGAGCGACACCTACCGTTCGCCTGAGGGATCCCGCAAGGCGTAGCCGACGAGACGGATGGTGTGGATCAGCGGCCGACCGTGCCGGTCGAGCTTCTTGCGCAGATAGCTCACGTAGGTCTCCACCACGTTGGCATCACCACCGAAGTCGTAGTGCCACACGTGGTCCAGGATCTGCGACTTTGACAACACCCGCCGGGGGTTGAGCAGGAAGAACCGCAGGAGGGCGAACTCCGTCGCCGTCAGCGTGACTGGCACGCCGCCGCGCCACACCTCGTGGGTGTCCTCGTCGAGCACGAGGTCAGCGAACCCGAGCTGGCTGCCCTCGCCCCGCCCGCCTTCGGTCCGACGCAGGATGGCCCGCACTCGGGCGACCACCTCCGCCAGGGAGAACGGCTTGGTCATGTAGTCGTCGCCCCCGATGGTCAGCCCGGCGATCTTGTCGTCCAAGCTGTCGCGGGCGGTGAGGAACAGGACCGGCACCTTGATGCCGTCCGCCCGCAGCCGCCTGGTCACCTCCAGCCCGTCCAGATCGGGGAGCATGATGTCCAGCACGAGGAGGTTGGGCGCCGACTCCTGCGCCGAAGCCAGCGCCGCCCGGCCCGTCGACTCGGTGGTGACGTCGAACCCCTCGTAGCGCAGAGCCGTGGAGACGGCGTCCACGATGGAGGGC
>JBPCJK010000166.1:0-6816 GCA_051005375.1 Acidimicrobiales bacterium | reverse complement strand
GGCTCGAGGCGGTCGGTGTCAAGACCTCCCCCCGAGGGGTGGTGGTCGACAACCGGATGCGCAGCTCGGTGCCGTCGGTCTACGCCGCCGGGGATGTCGCCGGGCGCTTCTTGTTCACCCACTCCGCAGGTCACGAGGCGGTGCGGGCGGTGCGCGACATGTTCTTCCCGGGCCGGGGCACGGTGGAGGAGCTGGTACCGTGGTGCACCTTCACCGATCCTGAGTTGGCCCACGTCGGCCTGACCGGGGCCGAGGCCCGCGCCAGCCACGGCGACGACGCCCAGGTCCACCGCCTGGACCTGGTCCACTCCGACCGGGCCCGGGCCGAGAGCCACCCCGAGGGCACCATCGTGGCCATCACCGCCAAGGGGGTGCTCGTCGGCGCCCACGTGCTTGCCCCGGCCGCCGGGGAGCTCATCGGTGAGCTCGCCCTCGCCGTGCGCCGGGGCATGAAGCTGTCGGAGCTGGCGTCGGTCATCCACGTGTACCCCACGCTGGCCACTTCGGTCGGCCAGCTGGCGGCTGACGCTGCCTTCGCCGGCGCTCGTCGCTTTGCCTGGACGGTGCGGGCCGGTCGTGCCTGGGATCGGCTGCGGGGCCGCTGAGCCTCCAGGCGTGTTCCTGGGCCGGTCGGGGAAGGGTCGCCCGGCAGTTCGTGCCCGGTGGATGTGATCAGCGCGCTGTCACCGCTCCGTAAGGTCCCGAGCGGCATCGACCCCATACCATCGTGGTGGACCCCCCGTTCCCCGCCTTAAGGAGATCCATGAACCGACCCAGCCTCCATCTGTGGCTGCCTCCAGTTCGCAACCACATGTGGGTGTCCGCCCACTTCGGGTACCGGTAAGCGAGCGGCGTGCCCAGCCCCCACCGCTGCCTCCAGGCGGCCGACATAGAGCGGATCGTAGGCGAGAGCTGCTTCGCTCCCGCCGAGAACGGATTGGTCGGCGTCGAACATGAGTGGCTGCTCGTCCGCACCGGCGAGCCCGGTGCACCGGTCGACCACCCGTCGCTGCGCCACAACGTCCTTGCCGCCGGACCTCTGCCTGGCGGCAGCACCATCACCTTTGAACCCGGCGGCCAGCTCGAGTTGAGTTCCCCACCCCGACGAGGCCCGCAGGCGGCGTGCGCGGTGATGGCCGACGATCTTGCCGTGGTGCGCAGCGCCGTCGCCCGCCATGGGGTGGAGATGGTGGGTCTGGGTCTCGACCCGTTGCGGTATTGTCGACGTGTCGTGGACGGCCCCCGCTACGGGGCCATGGAGGCCTACTTCGATGCCGGGGGGTCGGCCGGGCGGGCCATGATGTGCGAGACGGCAGCAGTGCAGGTGAACCTCGACATCGGGACCGAGCGCTCACAACGCCGCCGCTGGCACCTGGCCCACCGCCTCGGTCCCGTGCTGCTGGCCGCCTTCGCCAACTCCCCGCTCGCCCACGGCGCTCCCAACGGCTGGCGTTCGGGACGGGCGGCGGTGTGGGCCGGCATCGACCCCACCCGCACCGATGCGGCCAGCGCTGGGCGTGGAGCGGAGCCGGTAGCCGACTGGGCCCGCTACGCCCTGGCCGCCCAGGTCATGCTCATCAAGGTCAGCGAACAGCGCTTCGAGCCCATCGCCGGCAAGCTCCCCTTCGCCCGCTGGATCGACGACGGCCATGAGCTCGGCTTCCCCACGGTCGCCGACCTCGAGTACCACTTCAGCACCCTCTTTCCTCCGGTGCGGCCCAGGGGATGGCTCGAGCTGAGGATGTTCGACTCTCTCCCCGACCCGTGGTGGCAGGTGGCGGTGGCGGTCAGCGCCGCCCTGTTCGACGACGAAGAGGCCGCCGAACGGGCCGCCAGGGCCACCGCCGCCACCGCCGGCCTGTGGCGCGAGGCCGCCCGCCACGGCCTGGGCCACCCCGCGCTGGCGGTGGCCGCCCACAGCTGCTTCCAGACCGCCATCGAGGCCCTCCCGCGCCTCGGTGCCAATGCAGCAACCGTCGCCACCACCGCCGGCTTCTTCGACCGCTTCGTCGCCCGGGGTCGCTGTCCCGCCGACGACGTGCTCGACGGGTGGCGGCACCACGGCGGGCTGTTTCCATTGCCGCGACCTCTGGCAGCTTCATGGACCTGACCCAAACGCAACTGAAAGAGCACCTGGCCGGCGAGCTGGAGACAACCCGGCGGCGGTCACTGGCCCTGCTCGAACCCCTTGCTGACCACGAGCTGGTCCGCCAGCACTCCCCGTTGATGTCGCCCCTGGGCTGGGACCTGGCCCACATCGGCAACTTCGAGGACCTGTGGCTGGTACGCACCATGGGCGGGCCGGCGGTGGGCGCCGACTACGACCACCTCTACGACGCCTTTCGCAACCCTCGGGCGGCGCGCCCTTCGTTGCCGCTGCTCGGCCCTTCTGGCGCCCGGTCCTACCTGCGCACCGTCCGTGGTCGGGCCCTCGAGCGCCTCGAGGCAACCGAGCTCGACCCGGCCCGGCCTCTGGTCGACGGCGGCTACGTCTACGGCATGGTCCTCCAACACGAGCACCAGCACGACGAGACCATGCTGGCCACCCTGGCGCTCATGGACGGCCCCGGGTACCCGTCAGCGGCGCCGATGCCAGCCATGTCGATGCCACCGGCGCCACCCGCCCCCGCCCAGCCCATGGAGGTGCTGGTCGACGGCGGCCCCTTCGTGATGGGGACCGACGGCGAGGCCTGGGCCTACGACAACGAGCACCCGGCCCACGTGGTGGACCTGGCCCCGTTCTGGATCGACGTCCTGCCCACCACCAACCGCGGCTGGCTCGAGTTCGTGGAGGACGGGGGTTACCGCCACCGGCGGTGGTGGAGCGAGCCGGGCTGGGCCTGGCGCCAGGAGGCCGGCCTGGAACACCCACAGTTTTGGCGCCGCCGCGGCCCTGGTGCGTGGTCCCGCCGCCGCTTCGGCTGGGAGGAGGACCTGCCCCTGGACCAGCCCGTCCAGCACGTGTGCTGGTACGAGGCCGACGCCTACGCCCGGTGGCGGGGTCGGCGCCTCCCGACCGAGGCGGAGTGGGAGAAGGCGGCGTCATGGGACCCGTCCACCGCCACCAAGCGCCGCTACCCCTGGGGCGACGCCACCGACGCCACCTGCGCCAACCTCGGGGGGGCCGGTTTCGGCCCCGCCTCCGCCGGCGCCTATTCCGCCGGCGCCAGCCCGTGGGGGTGCCAGCAGATGGTGGGCGACGTCTGGGAGTGGACCTCGTCGGACTTCGCGCCCTATCCAGGGTTCCGCTCGTTCCCCTACCGGGAGTACTCCGAGGTCTTCTGGGGGCCCGACCACAAGGTGCTCCGGGGAGGGTCGTGGGCGACGCATCCCGACGCCGTGCGCACCACCTTCCGCAACTGGGACCTCCCCATCCGCCGCCAGATCTTCGCCGGCCTGCGCTGCGCCGGCGACGCCTGATCCGGCGACAGGGACTTCGCCGCCGTGTGCCGCCTGCTGGCCTACCTCGGTCCTGCGATGACCCTGGAGTCGTTGTTGTTCGCTCCCGAGCACTCGCTGGTGCGCCAATCGTTCGCTCCCCGCCACCAGCGCCACGGTGGGGTCAACGCTGACGGCTTCGGTGTCGGGTGGTACGACCGCAGCGTGCGACCGGAGCCGGCGCGCTACCGCAGCGACCGTCCCATCTGGTCGGATCGGTCCCTGGCCAGCATGGCCGGGGTGGTGCGGTCGTCGGCGGTGGTGGCGGCCGTGCGCGACGCCACCCCCCCGGCGCCGGTGGAGGAGAGCGGTTCACCCCCGTTCACCGCCGGGCCCTGGCTGTTCGCCCACAACGGCGCCGTCGAGGGCTTCGCCGTCGGCGCCGGCGCCACCTTGCGCCAGCGGGTCTCACCTCGCCGTCAGGCCGGCATCGAGGGCGCCAGCGACAGCGCCGTGGTGTTCGCCATGGCCCTCGACGCCCTCGACGCCGGCGCGGGACCCGCCGAGGCGCTGGTGTCTGCGGTGTCCGGCGTGGAGGCGGTCGCCCCCGCTCGCTTGAACCTGGTGCTCACCGACGGGGCCGGCGTGGCCGCCACCTGCTCGGGCGACTCGATGTTCGTCCTCGAGCGCGCCGGTGCCGGTCAGGGCGGCGACGGGACGACGGGAGGCATGGCCGTCGTCGCCTCAGAGCCCTACGACGACGATCCCGCGTGGGCGCCGGTACCCGACCGCTCGGTGGTCACCGTCGGGGCTGGCCGGGTGGCGGTTCGGCCATTCGCGTCGGTGGGGGCGGCGACGGTCGCGGCGTGGACATGACCGGCGGCGGAGGGGTGTTGGTCGACGTCCACCTCGACGGCGTCGACCTGGCCACCGCCCTGCGCCACGATGCCCGCCTGGGCCTCAGCGCCACCCCGAAGTGGTTGCCGGCCAAGTGGTTCTACGACGACCGCGGCTCGGCGTTGTTCGACGCCATCACCCGCCTCCCCGAGTACTACCCGACCCGCCGGGAGACCGAGATCCTCCAGCATCGGGCCGGCGAGATCGCCGCCCTGTGCCCCGCCGACACCCTGGTCGAGCTGGGTTCGGGGACCTCGGCCAAGACCAGGCTGCTGCTCGACGCCCTGCGAGGGCAGGGATGCTTGTCCAGGGTGGTGCCCTTCGACGTCAGCGAGGCCACGCTCCGAGTGGCCGCCGCCGAGCTGGCCGAGCTCTACCCCGGGCTCGAGGTCCATGCCGTGGTCGGCGACTTCGAGCACCACCTGCACCTCCTGCCCAAGGGTGGACGCCGGCTGGTGGCCTTCCTGGGGGGCACCATCGGCAACCTCGATCCAGTGGGCCGAGCCTCCTTCTTCTCCGATGCAGCCGCCGGGTTGCAGCCGGGCGACGGCTTGCTCCTCGGCACCGACCTGGTCAAGGAGCCCGCCCGCCTGGTGGCCGCCTACGACGACGACGCCGGCGTCACCGCCGACTTCAACGTCAACGTCCTCAAGGTGCTGAACCGGGAGCTGGGAGCGGACTTCGATCCCGACCGCTTCCTCCACATCGCCCGTTGGGACGCCGAGCACGAGTGGATGGAGATGCGCCTTCGCTCTCTTGACCGCCAGTCGGTGGCGCTGCCGGCGATCGAGCTCGCCATCGACTTCGCCGAGGGTGAGGAGCTGCGCACCGAGATCAGCGCCAAGTTCCGCCGGGAGCGGGTCGACGCCGAGCTGGCCGCCGCCGGGCTCAAGCTGACCCACTGGTGGACCGACGCCGTCGGGGACTTTGCCCTGTCGCTGTCGTCCCCCGGCTGAGAGGGGCCTTCCTTCTCCCCTGTTCGGCCACCCCCGCTACCGTGCTGCGCTGTGGACGACGCTGAGGCCCGGGCGGTCCTCGGAGTGGGGGCCCGGGCTCCGGCGGAGGATATCCGCACTGCCTTCCGCCAGCGCCTCCACCACGCCCATCCCGACGTCGCGCCCCGTGATCCCGAGGCCACTCGCACCACCGCCCGGCTGGTCGAGGCCTATGGCGTCTTGCGGCGGGGACGGTCCAGGGTGGGCGACCGACCCTCGCCGCCCAGCCGGTGGTCCCACCCCGATCCGGGCGCCAGGGTGGCCGTCGACGGGGACCACTTGGCGTTCGCTGCTCCCCGCCGGGAGGTCTACCTTCGCCTCTTCGAGGTCGCTGACCAGATCGGCGAGGTGACCTATGTGGATCCCGACGCCCGCCTGCTCGACACCGTGGTGATCCTGGACGACGGCACGGCGTGCTCCTTGCTCGCCGTGCTCCAGGAACGGTTGCTCCCGGTCGGATCCCCCGACTCGGCCGGAACCGGAGGGGCCTACCGCCGGGGCTGGCCCACGTGGACGGAGATCTACTTCACCGTGGAGCCCTTGGGGGGCGAGGCCCGGCCCCCCGTGGCACCCCTGGTGGCGGCGGTGGCTTCGCTCCTGGGAGGGCGATGAGAGGCCGAAAGGCCCTACCGCCGTTCAGGCTCGGGCCGGGCTTCGTCGCAGCAAAGCGGTGCCCACGACCCCAAGTAGGACCATGCCGGTGGACAGGCCCAGATGGAGCCAGTTGTCGGCGGTGTTGATGGGTAGGAAGTTCAAGCTGCTGGCACGGTCGACTACGAGCCCGTAGACCAACACCACGCCATAGAGGAGCCCGCCGACGATCAAGAAGCTGCCGGCTGCGGCCGCCCGGCGAAACGTCAGGAGCCCGGCGACGCCGAAGGCCAGGTGCACGATGTTGTGCACCACGCTCACCGTGAACAGACCGAGCAGCTTGGCCGCCGGTTCCGGGCCGATGAGACCGAAGTCGCCGAAGTTGGTGGTGGCGCCGGGGATGAACCCCAGGATCCCCACCAGCAAGAACACCGCCCCGACGACGCCGGCCAGGATCTGGACCACCGCCATCGAGCTGCGTTTCGCCGATATCTGAGTCTGGCGGACCTTGCGTTCCTTGCGGGGCTGACGCGAAGGGGCGGTCTGCACCCCGGGTCCCCGGAACTCGTACGACATGGGACGCTCCTTCATTTGGTCAAGTGTCTCCTGCAATATGCAACGAGGGAGGAAGCGCCAAACATCCCCGATCTTCAACTACACGAAGTTGTGGGTGCGGAGCACAGCCAGCTGTGGCGCTCGGGCCGCCGACTGGTCGATGCTGGTGGCTGTGGGCGGCCGGGGAGACGACTACGACCTCCGCTTCACCGACAGGGCCGACGCAGGGCTCGACGTGCACGGGGAGGCCGATCTCGTCCAGGCCCTCAGTCCGGCATCGGTGCTCGACGCCGGCTGCGGGACCGGAAGGGTCACCATCGAGCTCGCCCGGCGGGGCATCGCCGTGGTCGGCGTCGACGTCGACGCTGAGATGCTGGCCACGGCCAGGGCCAAGGCCCCC